>CAZOVQ010000041.1:0-11674 GCA_964583195.1 uncultured Thiobacillus sp. | reverse complement strand
TTTCGCGCAGGATGCCCTTGAGGCGCTGCACGTTCGGCAGGTTGGGCGACTTGGCGCGTATCCACGGCGGCAGCCGCAGGCGCTCCTGCGGCACGATCTTGATCGGGATGCGCGCGGTTTTCGCCGCGCCCTTGTGCTGGATGGGGTCTGCCATAATGTTCGCCTGCGATCGAACCCGGATTCTAGCCCATGCGCCGATTGGCCCTGACCCTGCTCGCGGCGTGGCCGCTTGCCATACATGCGGCCGAACCCGTCATCGACCCCGATACGGGGCTTGCCACTTGGCAGACTGAAACCCGTGGCATCCAGGTGCGGCTCACCCAGATCAGTCCCGATCAGGCGCGCGCCTTCTACCAGGCGCGCGGTTTTTCCGCCGACGCCGCGGAACGCTATGCCGCCGAGTGCGTCTTCATGACCGTGGTGCGCAACGTCGGCGAGCTGCCTGTCCAGCATCGCCTCGCCGACTGGCGCTACGTGCATGCCGGCAAGACCCGGCCGATCCGCAGCAGGGCCGAATGGGCGCGTCTGTGGAAAAAGCTCGGGGTGGACGAGGCCGCACGCATCGCCTTTACCTGGGCGCAGTTTCCCGCTGTCCAGACGTTCGAGGCGGGCGACTGGAATCAGGGCATGACGACTTACCACCTGCAGCGCGGCGCGCGCTTCGATTTGCGTTTCGTCTGGCGGGCGGGGGGCAGGACATTTTCCGGGACTCTCGAAGAGGTGCGATGTGCCGACGACCTTGGGTAATTTTCTTGCAGCCGGGCTCGCCACGCTCGCGCTGAGCTGCGTCTTCCCCGTGGCGGCGGCCGACCTGCCGCCGCTGTCGCACAGCCTGACCCGGCTCACGCCGAAACCCGCGCCAGCGCTGAAGCTGAAGGACATCGACGGCGTGACGCACGACCTTGCCGCACTGCGCGGCAAGGTCGTGCTGGTGAATTTCTGGGCGACCTGGTGCCCTCCCTGCCGCCGTGAGATGCCGTCGATGCAGCGTCTGAAAGACGCGCTGGCGAATGAGGCTTTCGCGGTGCTGGCGGTGGACGTGGGCGAGGATGCCGACACCATCCTGGCGTTCCTCAGCCAGCTCGATGCCGGTCTCGCCTTTCCCATTCTTCAGGATACGAAGAGCCGCGCCATGCGGGCATGGAAGGTGGCGGGGCTGCCGAGCACCTATCTGGTGGACAGGCGCGGGCGTGTCGTCGCCGCCGCCGTTGGTGGCCGCGAATTCGACCACCCCGACATGGTCGAAGCGATCCGCGCGCTGGCCGTGAAGTAGGCTGGCCCGCGTGGCATTGCGCCGTGTGTCCCCCGCCGCTTACCGGCCGACCCCGCGCAGCCTCCATATCTCCGCGTCGTACTCCCGCATGGTGCGGTCGGTCGAGAAAAAGCCGGACGATGCGGTGTTCAGGATGCTCATGCGGGTCCAGCCGTCCGGGTCGCGCCAGGCGTGCGCGACCCGCTCCTGGGCCTCGATGTAGCTGGCAAAATCGGCGAGCACCATCCACGGGTCGTTCGGGCTCAGGAGCGCGTCCAGGATCATGTCGAAGATGCCGGGCTCGCAGGCGTTGAAATGTCCGGAAGCGATCAGTCCGATGGTTTCGCGCAGCGCCGGATCGCGCTCCATGATCGCCTGCGGCTGGTAGCGCGGACGCAGCGCCTCGACTTCATCGGCGCGCAGGCCGAAGAGGAAGAAGTTTTCCTCGCCGACCGCGTCCAGGATCTCGATGTTCGCGCCGTCGTAGGTGCCGATCGTGACCGCGCCGTTCATCATGAATTTCATGTTGCCGGTGCCCGAGGCTTCCTTGCCGGCGGTGGAAATCTGCTCCGACAGGTCGGTCGCCGGGGCGATGATCTCCATGCTGGAAACGCGATAGTTGGGCAGGAAGGCAAGCTTGAGCCGGCCGTCGACCTCGGGGTCGCCGTTGATCGTTTCGGCGACGCTGTTGATGAGTTTGACGATGCGCTTGGCCATGACATAACCCGGCGCCGCCTTGCCGCCGAAGAGTACGCACCGGTCGGCCCATCCGTCCAGCCTGCCCTGCTTGATGCGGTTGTAGAGATGGACGACGTGCAGCACGTTGAGCAATTGCCGCTTGTATTCGTGGATGCGCTTGACCTGCACGTCGAACAGCGCGTCCGGGTTGAAATCGACGCCGCATTCGCTTCTGACCAGCGCGGCGAGGCGTACCTTGTTGACCCGCTTCGCTTCCCGCCAGCGGGCCTGGAAGGCTTCGTGCCCCGGCCCGGCGAGTGGCTTCAGTCTTTCGATCTGCGCCAGGTCGGCCACCCAGCCGTCGCCGATCTCGCTGGCAATCAGCGCGCTCATGCCGGGGTTGGCGTGCGCCACCCAGCGGCGGGGGGTGACGCCATTGGTCTTGTTGTTGAATTTCTCCGGCCACAGATCGACGAAATCACGGAACAAGCCGTCCTTCAGCAGCCGCGAATGCAGGTTGGCGACGCCGTTGACCGAGAAGCTGCCGACGATGGCGAGCCAGGCCATGCGCACCTGTTTGACCGGGCCTTCCTCGATGATCGACATGCGGCGCTGCCGCGCGATGTCACCGGGCCATTTCAGCGACACTTCGCGCAGAAAGTGCGCGTTGATTTCATAAATGATTTCCAGCGGCCGCGGCAGCAGCCGCTCGAACAGCGCTACCGGCCAGCGTTCCAGCGCTTCGGGCAGGAGCGTGTGGTTGGTGTAGGCCATCGCGTGCGTGACGATGGCCCACGCCGCATTCCATTCCATGCCTTCGAGGTCGACCAGGATGCGCATCAGCTCCGCCACGGCGATGGTCGGATGCGTGTCGTTCATCTGGAAGACATTGTGGTCGGCAAATTTCGACAGATCGGAATTGCCCGCTGCACGCCACTGGCGCAGTGCGTCCTGCAGGCTGGCCGAAGCGAGGAAGTATTGCTGACGCAGACGCAGTTCCTTGCCGTTTTCGCTGTTGTCGTTGGGATAGAGCACCATCGAGATGTTCTCGGCGGTGTTCTTGGCGGTGACCGATTCAGTGTAGCTTCCAGCGTTGAATTCGTTGAGGTCGAACTCGTCGGTGGCGGCGGCCTTCCATAGTCTGAGCGTGTTCACCGTATGGTTGCGGTAGCCGGTGATCGGCATGTCGTAGGGAATCGCCAGTACGTCGTGGGTATCGGCCCAGCGCACGTGTGGTGCGCCGCGCTTGTCGCGGTAGTGCTCGGTGTGTCCGCCGAAGGGTACACGGCGGGTGAATTCGGAACGTTCCACCTCCCAGGGGTTGCCGTCGCGCAGCCAATTGTCGGGTTCTTCGACCTGGTAGCCATTTACGATGTTCTGGCGGAACATGCCGTATTCGTAGTGCAGGCCGTAGCCCATCACCGGCAGGTCGAGCGTGGCGCAGCTATCCATGAAGCAAGCGGCGAGCCGTCCCAGGCCGCCGTTGCCCAGACCCGCATCGGGCTCTTCTTCGGCGATTTCCTCCATCGTGTGCGAAAACCCCTGCAAGGCGCTGCGCGTCGCGGTGTCGAGCTCCAGATTCAGCACATGGTTGGACAACGCGCGGCCGATGAGGAATTCCAGCGACAGGTAGTAGCCGCGACGCGCACCCGGCACGTCGCGGCGCGCGTAGGTGTTCATCCAGTCGGGCATGATGCGGTCGCGCAGCGTCCACGCCAGCGCCTGATAGGTGTACACCGGCGGGCAGCCGGGGAAGCGGCCCAGGTGGTAGTACTGATAACGCGCGAAATCGCGGACCACAGCGTCCGTCTCGTTGGACAGGGGAGTCAGCGTCGGGTTGTCGCAGCGTGAGGACGGTTTTCTGGAGGGCATATCAGGCTCCCTGGAGGGGGGTGGCGTGGAATACGGCGGGCGGCAGCGCCTGGCAGGAAACAGCACGCGGCGCTGCCGCCTGCGCACGCTTGCCGGCCGTGTCCTGTCTCTGTATGGCGAACCGGGCTTGCATCATCATGGGGGGCGGATGGGGGCGAGTCGCGCTGAGCGCTATGTCGAATAGAGCGAGAGATAATGGCTGGCGCTTTCGCTCCAGTCGAACGAACGGCGCATGCCGGAGCGGCGCACCCGGCGCCACGGGACAGGCTGGCGGTAGAGCGCGAGCGCACGGCGGACAGCGTCGAGAAAGGCGTCCGGGCTTGGGGTGTCGAATACGAAGCCATTGGCGCTGCCGTCGGCGAGTGTCGCATCGTTGCTGTCGATGACCGTGTCGGCCAAGCCGCCGGTCTTGAATACCACGGGCGGTGTGCCATAGCGCAGGCTGTACATCTGGTTGAGGCCACAGGGCTCGAAGCGCGAAGGCATGAGGAAAATGTCGGCGCCCGCCTCTATCAGGTGCGCGAGTGCCTCGTCGTAGCCGATCTCGACGACGACCCGGTCGGGATGCCGCTTCGCCAGCCGTGTCAGCGCCTGTTCGTATTCCACTTGTCCGCTGCCGAGAAACACGAAGCGCGCGTCGGTTTCCGCCAGCAATATGGGCAGCGCGGCCAGCACCCAGTCGATGCCTTTCTGTTCGACCAGCCGGCCGACCAGGCCGACGAGCGGCGCTTCGTTCGCTGCCGCTTCCGCGTCGTCCGGAAAGCGTGCGAGCAGCGCAAGCTTGTTGCGTCGCTTGCCGGGGTTGATGCGCTTTTCCGAGTAGTGCGCGGGCAAGCAGGGATCGGTTGCCGGGTTCCACACCGTCGTGTCGATGCCGTTGAGGATGCCGGTAAGCTTGTGTCGCCGCGAGTGCAGCAGACCGTCGAGCCCGCAGCCGTATTCCGGCGTCTGGATTTCGTGCGCGTAGGTGGGCGATACCGTCGTCACTGCATCGGCGTAGACAATGCCCGCCTTCAACATCGACATGCCGCCGTGGAATTCCACGCCTTCGGACGACCACCAGTGCCCAGGCAGCTCCAGACGCACGAAGTCGCCATGAGGGAAATGACCGCCGTAGGCAAGATTGTGGATGGTGAACACCGTTTTCGGCCGTTCCGGCGCCTCGCCGAGTAGCGCGGGCACGAGCCCGGTCTGCCAGTCGTGTGCGTGCACCACGTCCGCGCGCCAGCCGAGTTCGAGCGCATCCTGCGCAAGCTGCGCGGCTACGCGCGCGAATACGGCGAAACGTTCGGCGTTGTCCGGCCAGTCCTGTCCGCCGGCGTCAAGATAGGGATTGCCGGGCCGGTCGAACAGCGCCGGGCAGTCGGCCAGCCACAGCGGAAAGGCAAAAGCCGCATGGTGCGTTTCCAGGATGCGCACCGCAACCCGGCCCTCGGCGCCGCGCACTTCCAGCCAGCCCAGTATGCGTACCGTATCGAGCTGGCGCAGCAAATCGTGATAGCCCGGCAAAAGCAGGCGCACCTCGGCGCCGCGCGCGGCCAGCGCATGCGGCAGGCTATGGAGCACATCGCCCAGGCCGCCGGTTTTGACCAGCGGCCAGGCTTCGCTCGCAGCAAACAGCACTTTCATTTTTCCGAGCTCTCCGTTTTTTTTGGTCAGGGGCCAGGGAATGTGCGGCTCCGCCGTGACCCATGAATTCATGAAGCGCAGCGAAGCTGCACAAACCCCCCTAGCCCCTAAATCCTAGCCCCTAGCCCCCCTCAAGAATACCGCCGCCAGCGGTGGCAGCGTGACCGCCATCGACTGCGCGAAACCCATCCAGGCACAGGCTTCGGGATACAACGGATGCCCGTTGCCGAGGTTGCCGCCGCCGTAGTAGGCGGAGTCGGTGTTGAGGATTTCGTGCCAGACGCCGGCGGGCGGAACACCGATGCGGTAACCCCGACGCGGCACGGGGGTGAAGTTGAACAGTGCAATGACGGGCGGGGCACCTTCGCGGCCGTGACGCACGAAGCTCAGCACCGACTGGTCGGCGTCGTGGCAATCGATCCAGGCAAAGCCGCGCGGGTCGTGGTCGTACTGGTGCAGCGCCGGTTCGCTGACGTAGAGCCGGTTGAGATCGCGCACCAGCGCGCGGATGCCGTCGTGCGCGGGGAACGTGGTCAGCACCCAGTCGAGCTGGCCGGCCTCCTGCCATTCGTTCCACTGGCCGAATTCGCCGCCCATGAACAGGAGCTTCTTGCCGGGATGCGCATACTGCCAGGCGTAGAAGGCACGCAGGTTGGCAAAGCGCTGCCAGACGTCGCCCGGCATCTTGTCGAGCAGGCTTTTTTTCATGTGCACGACTTCGTCGTGCGACAGCGGCAGCACGAAGTTCTCGGTCCAGGCGTACATCTGGCTGAAGGTGAGCTGGTTGTGCTGGTACTTGCGGTAGACCGGATCCTTTTCGATGTAGGACAGGCTGTCGTTCATCCAGCCCATGTTCCATTTCATCGAGAAGCCCAGCCCGCCGAGTTCGACCGGGCGGGAGACCGCCGGCCACGCGGTCGATTCCTCGGCAATCGTCAGCACGCCTGGAAAACGGCCGTGGACCTCGGTGTTCATCTCGCGCAGGAATTCGATGGCTTCGATGTTTTCGCGTCCGCCGTAGCGGTTGGGCAGCCATTCGCCTTCCTTCCGCGAATAGTCGAGATAGAGCATCGAGGCGACCGCATCGACGCGCAGACCGTCGATGTGGAATTCGTCTATCCAGTAGAGCGCATTGGCGATGAGGAAATTGCGCACCTCGTTGCGGCCGTAGTTGAAGATCAGCGTGCCCCAGTCCTGGTGTTCGCCGCGGCGCGGGTCTTCGTGTTCGTACACGGCGTCGCCGGTGAAGCGCGCGAGCGCCCAGTCGTCCTTGGGGAAATGCGCCGGCACCCAGTCGAGCAGCACGCCGATGCCGGCCTGGTGGCAGGCGTCGACGAAGGCGCGGAAATCGTCGGGCGAACCAAAGCGCGCGGTCGGCGCGTAATAGCCGGAAATCTGATAGCCCCACGAGGCGTCGAGCGGGTGTTCGGCGACAGGCATGAGTTCGATATGGGTGTAGCCGAGGTCGCGCACGTAGGGAATCAGCTCGGCCACAAGCTCGGCCCAGGCATAGAAGCGGCCGTCTTCGTGCCGCCGCCAGGAGCCGGCGTGCAGTTCGTAGATCGATACCGGACGATGCTGCCAGTCGAAACCTGCACGCGCGGCGATCCAGTCGCCGTCGTGCCAGACGTGCGCCGACGCTGCAGCGACGCGGCTGGTGGTTTCCGGGCGCGGAAACATGCGCCGGGCGTAGGGGTCGGTCTTTTTCGCGAGCTGGCCGTGGGCGCCGAGAATTTCGAATTTGTAGGCCGCGCCTTCCGCCAGGCCGGGAATGAAAAGCTCCCAGACGCCAGAGGCGCCGCGGCAGCGCATGGGATGGCGGCGCCCGTCCCAGTCGTTGAAATCGCCGACCACGCTGACCCGTCGCGCCGCGGGCGCCCACACCGCAAAGTGGCAGCCGGCGATGCAGTCGAGCATTTCTAGGCGCGCACCCAGAACTTTCCAGATTTCGAAATGCCGGCCTTCGCCGAAAAGATGCAGGTCGACTTCGCTGATCCTGGCGCCGAAAGTGTAGGGACAATGCGCCGTGTGCCATTCGCCCGCGCGCTTGTCCTGCCAGCGAAGCGGCGGATGCGCGTCGGGCACGGCGCCGGACGGGAACACGGTTTCGAAACAGTCGGTGTCCGTCACCCGCGTCATGCGCGTGCCCGCCACCTCGACCGCTTCGGCCTGCGGCATGAACACGCGCATCCGTGTCGTGCCGTCGGCCTGCGGATGCAGGCCGAGCACTTCGAAGGGATCGTGGTGGGTACCCGCCTGCAAACGTGCGATGGGGGTTTCGGGCAGGGGCGTCGATTTCAGGGTAGCGTTCACTGAGGCAGCTCGCATCGATGGGTTTTCCGTAGTTTTTCTAGCAAATGCGATGCCAGCTCAGGCGGCAGCATGCTCCAGTCGAAGCGCCAGGTCCAGTTGCCGGATTCGGTGCCCGGCACGTTCATGCGCGCGGCGCTGCCCAGGCCCAGCAGATCCTGCAGCGGCAGTACCGCCAGCGCGGCCCGGCTTTCGAGGACGACGTCGATCATGGCTTCCGGCACGGCGCCGGCGCCGTCGAGGCCGAGCTGACGCAGCACGTCGTGCTGCGCAGTTTCCGGCAGTGTGGCCCACCAGCCGGCGAGGGTGTCGTTGTCGTGGGTGCCGGTAAAGTACACGGTGTCCGGGCCCACGTTCGCCGGTTTGTGCGGATTGTCGTCGTGTTCGTCGAAGGCGAATTGCAGCACCGCCATGCCGGGAAGCCCGAACTGGCGCCGGAGTTCGATCACGTCGGGGGTGATGACGCCGAGATCCTCGGCGACGATGGGCAGCCGGCCCAGATGCGTGGCGATGGCCTGCAGCAATGCCGCTCCCGGCGTGGCGACCCACTCGCCATGAATTGCCGTGGGCTCTTGGGCGGGAATCGTCCACGCCGCCACGAGGCCGCGAAAATGGTCGATGCGCACCAAATCGAACCAGTCGAAATGCGCGGCGAGCCGCTGCCGCCACCAGAGAAAGCCGTCGGCCTGCATCGCCGTCCAGTCGTAGTGCGGATTGCCCCAGCGCTGACCGGTTGCGGAAAAATAATCGGGTGGAACCCCAGCCACGACAGTGGGATGGCCGGCTGCATCGAGCAGAAAAAGATCGCGCCGCGCCCAGACGTCGGCGCTGTCGTGCGCAACGAAGATCGGCATGTCGCCGAACAGGGCGATGCCGCGCGCCGCCGCCGCCGCGCGCAGGTCGCGCCATTGCATCGCGGCGCGGTACTGGCCGGTTTTCACCAGCGCGAGCGCTTCGGCGTGCTCACGGTCGAAGGCTACAAGGGCCGCGGTTTCACGGTCGCGCATGGGCGCCGGCCATTCGCTCCAGGCGCCGCCGCCGTGCTTGGCCTTGGCGACCATGAAACGCGCGAAGTCGTCGAGCCAGTGCGATTGCCGGGCGTGCCAGTCGTCGAAGCCCCGCATGTCCACTTCGCCCGGCGGAAACAGCGCCGGGTTGGCAGCGAACGCGGACACGCACTGATAGGGCGACATGCCCACCAGCGGCAGGCCCAGCGGCAGCATTTGCCAGACGCTGACGCCGGCGGCATGGAGAAAATCCAGCCAGCGTGGCGCGTCGGCGAGCGTGCCCGAAGGCAGCGAGGTCGGATGCAGGAGGATACCGGCGCGGCGCGTGCTGAAATCCATCGGCGCGGTCATGCATTGCGGCGCATGGTGCCGGCGTTTTCCGCCGTGCCGCCGCCGTGCGACAGCGGCACGTCGAGCAGCGCCGGCGGCGCGACGCCGATGAGCCGGTAGAGTTCGCGCAACTGGGTGCGGTAGAGCTGCTCGAAATCGGAGACGCTGCCGGCCGGGTTGTAATCGCCGAACCACCAGAACCAGTCGGAGCCTTCGCAGACCGCGAGCTGGTGCGTGGCGAGATCGAGTTGCGCGGCGTCGAGCCGACCGGTGGCGAGGACCCGGTCGTAGGCCGTCTTGGCCGCGACCAGGTAATCCCAGCCGCGATTCTTGTCCTCGGAGCCGATCCAGGTGGAAAAGCTGCCATATACCCAGCTGCCGGCGGCAAGCCGCTGCATCGGCCGCGCCGGCAGGCGGGCGGCCTGTTCGGCGAAAACGCCTGGCTTGATGAGGGCGCGGCTGCTCATCTGCGTGTACAGCGCGTCGAGAAAATGATGACCGTTGTCGGGGTAGTACTCCCAGGCGTTTTCACCGTCGAGGATGATGGAGACGACGTGCCGGCCCGCTTCCATGCCGAAGAAGCCGGCGATGTTCTCCAGGTGCTGGGCGAAATCGGCGGCCGCGTCGTCGGCGTGCCAGTCGCTGTACTTGAAGCCGATGAGGTCGGACAGGCCGTCGTCGCGGAAGAACACGCGCGTGTGGAAACCGTCGATCCTGGCTGGCGCGAACAGGCCGCGCTTGGCGTCCGCCTCATCTTCCGTGCAGGCGGATTTGGCGCAACTGCCGCGCCAGACGCCTTCACCGGTGGCGGTCCAGGCGAAGCCGAATTCGTCCAGCATGGCGAGCGCGTCCTCGCTGACGCCGCCTTCGGACAGCCATACGCCTGCGGGTTTCATGCCGAAGTAGCGCTCGAACACTTCGAGCCCTTGCCGCAGGTGCCAGCGCGAACGCTCGGCGCCGCCGGGATAGACCGCCGCGTCGGGCGCGGGCGCGTCGGGCTGGGCGTCGCGCATGTTGGCAAAGTCGTTCAGTAGCGGCACGATGGGATGGCAGTAGGGCGTCATCGACAGTTCGATCTGGCCGCGTTCGGCGAGTGCGCGGTAGCGCGGGATCAGGCCGGCGATGCAGTGCTGCATGAGGTGCAGCAGCTCGTGGCGGTCGGCGGCGCTGTAGTCCCTTTCCTGCTTCATCAGTCGTTGGGCGAGCGGCGCCTGCCGCAGCGTGTGGCCGAGCCAGGCGAGGTGGTACCAGGTCAGAAGATCGAGAAAATACTGCTCCGAGAGATAACGCAGATGCGCTTCCAGCCCCGCGCTGCCGACGCCTGCCTCGCCGGTGGCGCCTATCATGCGCAACAGACGGTGGAAGGGGGGGTAGGGGTGGATCATGCGCGGCGCGTGGCAGCGCTGGCAATCGCGCACGATGGCGAGCCGGCTCGCCGCATCCGAAGGAATGCGTTCGATGCCGGCGAGCAGGTTGAGCATGCGTTCCTGCGTGGGACGGCCGTGTTTCAGGAGATCGTCCATCTGCCGCGCGTAGTCGTCGAGCTGTTCCAGCAGTACCGGCGCGAAGTTGACGACGAGGCGCATCGCCGGGTGCAGTTCCAGGTGCGCCGCCATGTCGCTGTAATCCTTGATACCGTGTAGATACACCCAGGGCAGGTGGTAGGCGCCCTTCAGCCCTTCGCGGTAGTACGGCTGGTGCATGTGCCAGCACAGCACCACGTTGATGGCCCCGTTGTGGTCGGGTTCAGCCGTCGTAGTCATTTTGCAGCCGTGCATAGAGGTTCTGTCCGAGCATGGCCGGGGTGACCAGCACAATGCCTTCGGGGGTGACACGAAAACGTCGCGCGTCCTCTTCGGGGTTTTCGCCGATGATCGTGCCGTCCTCGATCACGCACCCCTTGTCGATGATGGCGCGGGTGATGCGGCAATTGCGGCCTATGCTCACCTTGGGCAGGATCACGCTGTCCTTGATGAGGCTGTAGCTTTCCACCGTGGTGGCGAAGAACAGCACCGAGCGTTTGATACGCGCGCCGGAGAGGATGCAGCCGCCGGCGATGAGCGAGTCGATGGCTTCGCCGCGTCGGCCGTCGTCGTCGAACACGAACTTGGCGGGTGGGTACTGCGGCTGGTAGGTCCAGATCGGCCAGTCGCGGTTGTAGAGATTGAGCTCGGGTTCCACCGAGCACAGTTCCATGTTCGTCTGCCAGTAGGAATGCAGCGTTCCCACGTCGCGCCAGTAGGCCGGTTCACCCCGATCGTTGCGAAACGGGAATGCCATCGCGCGAGATCCAGCGATGCTGGCGGGGATGATGTCCTTGCCGAAATCGTGAGGAACCGGTCTTGCCGGCGTCCTCGATCAGCGTCTTGTAGAGGAAATCCTTGGAGAAGATGTAGATGCCCATCGACGCCAGCGCCACGCCGGGCTTGCCCGGAACGCAGTCGGGGTGAGCCGGCTTTTCGGTGAAGCGGGTGATGCGCTGGGTTTCGTCGACCGACATCACGCCGAAGCTGCTCGCCTCCCCCACCGGCACCTCGATCGCGCCCACGGTGAAGTCGGCGCCGGTCTGCACATGGTGCAGCAGCATCTCCGAGTA
>CAZOVQ010000040.1:0-11704 GCA_964583195.1 uncultured Thiobacillus sp. | reverse complement strand
CCGATGAAAAAACTTCAATCCGAAATATCGACCGTCCGACAATCCGTCATTTCGGTCATCGCCGGCAGCGCGAAAATCGGCCGCCACTGCACCATCGGCGGCGCGGCCATGATTTTCGGCCACATCGAAATCGCCGACGGCACACGCATCTCGACCAATACCCTCATCACCAAATCGTTGCCGCGCGCCGGCACCTACACTTCCGCGCTGCCGTTTTCGGAGCACGAAACCTGGCAGAAGAACGCCGTGCACATGCGCAATCTCGACAAGCTGGCGCGCCGCGTGAAAGCCCTCGAACAAAAGCTGCAACAACTGGAAAAACCATGCCCCTGACCATGACCATCGAAGAGGTGATGCAATACCTGCCGCACCGCTATCCCTTCCTGCTGATCGACCGCGTCGTCGAACTCGAACCCGGAAAAAGCATCACCGCGATCAAGAACGTCACCATCAACGAGCCGTACTTCCACGGTCATTTTCCCGGCGCGCCGGTCATGCCGGGGGTTCTGATCCTGGAAGCGCTGGCGCAGGCTGCGGGGCTGCTTTCGTTCAAGACGAAAGATTACGCGCCGGAGGAAATCGGCATCATCTACTTTGCCGGCATCGACAACGCGCGTTTCAAGAAACCGGTGAAACCGGGCGACCAGCTCATGCTCAAGGCCGAGATCGTGCGTGAGGTGCGTGGCATCTGGAAATATACGGCGCGCGCCGAAGTCGGCGGCGCGATTGTCGCCGAGGCCGACCTGATGGCAACCTTGCGCGACAAGCCCTGAGTATGCCGCAGATCGACGACACTGCGCGGGTGCATCCGCACGCCCGACTCGCCGACGACGTCGAAATCGGGCCGTATAGCCTCATCGGCGAACACGTCGAAATCGGCGCCGGCACACGCATCGGCGCGCACGCCGTCGTCACCGGCCACACCCGCATCGGCGCGCGCAACCGCATCTTCCATTTCGTTTCTCTGGGCGAAGTACCGCAGGACAAAAAATACGCAGGCGAGCCGACGCGCCTGGAAATCGGCGACGACAACGTCATCCGCGAGTTCTGCACCTTCAACACCGGCACCGTGCAGGATCACGGCGTCACCCGCATCGGCCACCACAACTGGATCATGGCCTACGTCCACATCGCGTACGATTGCCAGGTGGGCGACCATACCGTCTTCGCCAACAATGCCTCGCTTGCCGGTCACGTCGAAGTCGGCGACTGGGCCATCCTCGGCGGTTTTACCGGCGTGCACCAGTTCTGCAAGATCGGCGCCCATGTCATGACCGGCGTCTCCAGCGTCATCTTCAAGGACATTCCGCCCTTCGTCAAGGCTTCCGGACACCCGGCCGCGCCGCACGGCCTCAAACGGCGCGGCTTTTCCGCCGAATCGCTGGCCGCGCTGAAGCGTGCCTACAAAATCCTCTATCGTGAAGGCAACACCGTCGCCGAGGCGCAGGCCCGGCTCGAAGCGGAAGCCGCGCATCACGTCGAAGTGCGGCAGCTGCTCGATTTCCTTGCCCGCGCCGAGCGCGGCATCATCCGGTGATTGATCTCGGCCTGGTCGCCGGCGAAGCTTCCGGCGATCTTCTCGGCGCGCATTTCATCCGCGCGCTGCGAGCCAGGCACCCGCAACTCGCCGCCGCCGGCATCGCCGGCCCATGCATGATCGAAGCCGGAGTCGAGGCGATCTGTCCGAGTGAAGCGCTCGCGGTCAACGGCTACGTCGAAGTGTTGCGCCACCTGCCGGAACTGCTGCGCATGCGCGCGCGCATCGGCCGCTACTTTCTCGAACAGCGGCCGCGCGTCTTCGTCGGCATCGACGCGCCGGATTTCAACTTCGTCCTGGAAGCGAAACTCAAGGCGGCGGGCATGGCCACCGTGCATTTCGTCAGCCCGTCGATCTGGGCATGGCGGGCGGCGCGCATCCACCGCATCAGGGAGGCGGTATCGCACATGCTGCTGGTGTTCCCCTTCGAGGAAGCCCTCTATCGCGATGCCGGCATTCCCGCGACCTATGTCGGCCACCCGCTTGCCGACGCGATTCCGCTCGCGTCCGATGCCGTCGCCGCGCGCGCTGCGCTGAAACTTGGCGCCGGCCCGGTGTTCGCGTTATTGCCGGGCAGCCGCCTGTCCGAAGTGAAACGCCACACGCGCTTGATGCTGGAGGCCGCACGTCTGATTGCCCGCCGTCTCCCCGACGCGCAGTTCGTCCTGCCCGCAGCAAGCGAAGCTGCGGCCGCGCTGATTGCCCGGGCGCGCGCCGGATTCGACCTCGATCTGCACGTGCTCGCCGGCCAGTCGCACACCGCATTGGCCGCGTGCGACGTGGCGCTCGTCGCCTCCGGCACAGCCACGCTGGAAGCCGCCCTGTTCAGAAAGCCCATGGTCATCACCT
Source organism: uncultured Thiobacillus sp. (assembly GCA_964583195.1). Classification (GTDB taxonomy): domain Bacteria; phylum Pseudomonadota; class Gammaproteobacteria; order Burkholderiales; family Thiobacillaceae; genus Thiobacillus. Next base: position 9,318 of record CAZOVQ010000040.1, on the reverse strand, counting down.
ACCGCGTACCCGCGCTCACCGCCCGTCTGATGCGCAGACAGGCGCTGCTGCCGTGGGTGGGGCTGCCCAACATCCTCGCGCGCGACTTTCTCGTGCCCGAGCGCATCCAGGAAGCCGCAACCCCCGAACATCTCGCCGCCGACGCGCTCGCCTGGCTGGATGACGCGCCGCGGCGCGATGCCGTCATCGCCCGTTTTGCCGACATACACGCCAGCCTGCGGCAAAACGCCGCCCTTCGCATCGCCTATGCGCTCACCCCCTATCTGGAGACGCACGCGTGAAGCTGCACTGGGGACCTGCCGGCTTGTGTGGCGTGGATGAGGCGGGACGCGGGCCGCTCGCCGGTCCGGTCGTCGCAGCCGCCGTCCTGCTCAACCCGGAATGCCGCATCGAAGGATTGCGCGATTCGAAAAAGCTCTCCGCAGCCGCGCGCGAACGCCTCGCAGCCGTCATTCGCCGCGAGGCGCTGGCCTGGTGCGTGGCTGAAGCCAGTGTCGAGGAAATCGACGCGCACAACATCCTGCAGGCGACCCTGCTCGCCATGCGGCGTGCGGTCGACGGGCTCGCGCGCGCGCCGGATGAGGTGTGGGTGGACGGCAACCGCTGCCCCGAATGGCCCTGGCGTTCACGGGCGGTGGTGCAGGGCGATGACCGGGTTGCCGCGATTGCCGCCGCATCCATCCTTGCCAAGACCGGGCGCGACCGCATCATGCGCCGACTGCACGACACGCACCCCGAATACGGCTTCGACCGGCACATGGGCTACGGTACCGCGGCGCATCTCGCGGCGCTGGAGACCCATGGCGCCTGCCCGCAGCACCGACGCAGTTTTGCCCCGGTCAGGCGCATACTCGACCCGTCTCCCCCGTTCTGAAAGGCAACCCCATGCAAATCGCGTATCTGCTGCACGTTCTCGGTGTCGTCGTCTGGGTAGGCGGCATGTTCTTCGCATACATGGCGCTGCGTCCCGCCGCCGCCGCGGTGCTCGAACCGCCGCAACGTCTTACCCTGTGGGCCTGCGTGTTCGACCGCTTCTTTCCCTGGGTGTGGCTGTCCGTCGTTCTCATCCTCGGCAGCGGCCTCCACATGCTCGTCGTCTTCGGCGCCGCCGCCGCGCCGCATTACGTGATGAGCATGCTCGTGCTCGGCCTCGTCATGATGGCGATCTTCGCCCACGTCTTCTTCGCGCCCGCCCGGCGGCTCAAACGTGCCGTCGCCGCGCAGGACTGGCAGGCAGGCGGTGGCGCCCTGGCACAGATACGCCGCCTTATCGGCATCAACCTCATCCTCGGCCTGCTCACCGTCAGCCTCGTTTTCATCGGCCGCCTGCTTGGCTGAAAACGGCGGCGGCCGGAAACCTGGCCTATAAAGAAACACGCCCGCCGGCTGCGGCGGACGGCTTCGTCACAGGAGGTTCCCATGTCCACGCTGCCCGCTGCCCCCACCCCTGACACGCCCGAAGCCTTGCCATTCGTCGTGCCTTGTCGCACGCTCGACCGGGCAGCCCCGCTGCGCTGGCTGCGCCTGGGCTGGGCCGATTTGCGCCGCGCACCGCGCCTGAGCCTGAGTTACGGTTTCGCGCTCACGCTGCTCAGCCTGCTGATCGCCGCGGCCACCTGGCGTTTCGGCACACTCGCGCTTTATGTCGGACTTGCTACCGGCTTCGTCTTCGTGGGGCCGCTCCTGGCCGTGGGGCTCTATTCGATCAGCCGGCAACTCGGCCTCGGCATCAAGCCGGTGCTCGGCTACTGCCTGCGTGAAGGCACTTATCACCTGAAGGAACTCCTGGTGCTGGGGGTGGCGCTGCTGATCGTGCTGCTGGTGTGGGCGCGCGCCGCGGCGATGGTGCACGTTTTTTTTCCGGCGGTGGGCGAACCCGGCTGGCGCGACCTGTTCGTCTTCCTCGGAGTGGGCAGCGCGACAGGCGCGGTATTCGCGCTCATCGTGTTCGCGGCGAGCGCATTTTCCCTGCCCTTCATTCTCGACCGCAAGGTGGACGCGATCACCGCCGCAGTAAGCAGCTTCAACGCAGTGCTGCACAACAAACGGCCGATGCTGCTTTGGGTCGCGCTGATCGGCATGAGCGTCATGCTCGGCTTCGCCACGGCCTTTCTTGGCTTCATCGTCCTCCTGCCGCTGATCGGCCACGCCACCTGGCACGCCTACCGCGAAACACTGGATACCGGCGCCTGGCCGCTCGACGGCATCGGCCCGGCGCGTTGAGGACGCCCGCTTACGCCATGGCCTTCTCCCTGCCGCACTCGCTCGCCGCGTGGAATACGCCCGAGTTCGAGACCGTTTTCAAGCGCGAGGTCGCAGCACTCGACCCCGACCGGCTGCCGCTCCAGGCTGGTCTGTCGTACAGCAGTTCGGTGGATGCGAGCGAGCCGTTGCACGTGGTGCCGTTAGCGGTGCGGGAAACGGCGAGCGGGCTCGTTGCGCGGGCCGGCGTGTTCTATGCTGGCCTGGCCGGCGGCTGCGCCTGCGCCGACGACCCGACGCCGCTTGCGTCGCAGCCCGAGTACTGTGTTCTCGTTTTCGAGATCGACGCCCCGTCCGGCGCCGCGCGCGTGACGCTGGACGCGGACGGATAGCGCGGCCGGGCAGGGCGGACAGGCCGCGCGCTATTTCTTCTTGTCCAGCCGGGTGAACTTGGCACCTTCGAGCGTGAGGTTGAACATCAGACCTTTCTGGCCAAATACGAAACCGATCACAGGGTCCTTGATGTTCTGCGTGTCGGCGGCCTTGCCGGCGCCGATATCCACGAGCGCGACCGAGCCATCGACCCCGACCTTCCAGCCCTCGCTCGCGCGGAATTTTTCCAGAGCCTTTTCGTCGATGAACAGCACGACGACGGTTTTCGCCTGCGCGCCGGCCTGAAGACCGAGCGAACCCGCCGCGGCGCTGTAGTAATCAACCGTCTTGCCGCCGATGCGCAACGCGCCTTCGCCATATTCCCCGCCGACGATGAACCCCGCCTTGTAGACCTTGGGAAACACCAACGCACCCTTGGCGATGGCGAGATACGCGGGTGCGCCTTCGATTTTTCGGAATCGGGCCAGTGCTTCGTCAACCTCGACGTTGATGACGGCCGCACTGGCAGCCCGCACCGGAACGGTGTGGAGCGACAGTGCCAGCAAGCCCAGAGTGAGCGCAAGGACACGCGGAAAAATGAACTTGAGCATGATCGGCTCCTGTTGGTGGGATGCTCTCACTGTAGTGCAAAGCTGATTTTTCGCTCGCGGCGGGTGGCGCATCCCGTGAACTCGCCGGTTTAAGGGATAATCCGCGCATGAAATCCATGCGCCCCTCGCTGAGCCGACGTCATCGCACTCACCTTTTTTCCCTGAGACTCTGGCTGCGGCGCGCGATACTCTGGGGCGGCGCCGTCGGCGTCGGACTGGCCGCCACGGCCTTCGCGCTTGCCAGCGATGTCGCACACCTGGGCTTTGGCCGTCTGCTCGATGCCTCGCCCTGGCTGCCTTTTCTGCTCGCACCGCTGACGCTTGCGGGTGTCGCCGCGCTGACCCAGCGCTTTTTCCGCGGCGCGGCGGGAAGCGGCATTCCACAGACGATAGCCGCCCTGCAACTGCCCGATGGCGCCAGCCGCGATGCGGTGCTGTCGCTGCGCGTGGCGCTGGCCAAAATGTTCCTGACCTGCCTGGCGATGGCCGGCGGCGCGAGCGTGGGACGTGAAGGCCCAACAGTGCAGGTGGGCGCGGCACTGCTGTACAACCTGCGCCGCCTGATCCGTTTCCCCCGCCACCTCGCGGAACGCGGCCTCATTGTCGCGGGCGCGGGCGCAGGGGTGGCGGCGGCCTTCAACACCCCGCTCGCAGGGGTCGTGTTCGCCATCGAGGAAATGGCGCGCTCGTTCGAGGAACGTTCCAGCGGCACCTTGCTCACGGCGGTCATCGTCGCCGGCCTGGCGGCGGTCTACGTTCAGGGTGATTACACCTATTTCGGCGCCAGCCGGGACACGCTCCACGACGCCGGCGGCTGGCTGGGCGTATTGCTGTGCGGCCTGGCGGGCGGACTGCTGGGCGGCGGCTTCAGTCGCCTGCTGCTGGGATTCTCGCTCTACGGCCTGCCCGGGCGCACGGGTATTTTCGTGCGCGCCCGCCCGGTTGTCTTCGCGGCGCTGTGCGGATTCGCGCTGGCGTCGATCGGTCTGCTTTCGGGCAACGCGGTCTATGGCAGCGGCTATCACGAAGCGCGCGCCTTGATCGAAGGAACGGGGGAGGTTTCCGCAGCCTACGCCCTGTGGAAAATGCTAGCCACCTTCGTCTCTTTCGTCAGCGGCATTCCGGGCGGCCTGTTCGCGCCCAGCCTGTCCGCCGGGGCGGGGATCGGACACGCCATCGCGAAATTTATCTCCGCCGCCGACCCTGGGGCGCTGATCGTGATTGGCATGGCCGCCTATTTCGCGGGCGTGGTGCAGGCACCCATCACCGCTTTCGTCATCGTGATGGAAATGACGGACAAGCACGACATGCTCGTGCCCCTGATGCTCGCCACGCTGCTGGCCACGGCGGTTTCCCGTCTGCTCTGCCCGCGCCCGCTGTACAAGGCGCTGGCCGAGCATTATCTTGAACGGGTACGCGCCATCCCCCCACCCTGAGCCAATGGAGGAAACACCATGCGCCGTGCCTTCGCCTGTCTTCTGACGTGTCTGAGCCTGTGTCCCGCCGCACGGGCGCTGGAAATTGCCGGCACGAAGCTGCCGGACGTGCTGCGCACCGACGAGGCGACGCTGGTGCTGAACGGCGCGGGGGTGCGCAGCCGATTCATGTTCGATGTCTACGTCGCAGCACTCTACCTGCCCGTGCGGCAGACGCGGGCAGAGGCCGTGCTGGCCGCGCCGCCGCCGCGCCGCCTGCAATTGACACTGTTGCGTGATGTCTCGGCGGATGCATTCATCAAGGCCCTGCGCAAGGGTTTGAAGGCCAATCTCGATGCAACGCGATTTGCGGCGTTGGCACCGCAAATTGCGGAATTCGAGTCGCTGATCGCGGGCCAGGGCGAAGCGCGTCAGGGCGTGGTCTACGGGCTGGACGAAACCGCAGCAGGGATGCAGCTCCTGCTGAACGGAAAACCCGTCGGCAAGCCCATTCCCGGCGCGGACTTTTCCCGCGCGCTGTTCTCGGTGTGGCTGGGTGCGGCGCCAACACAGGACGATCTCAAACGCGCCCTGCTGGGCAGACGCTGAACGCTCGTTATTGACGGGGATCCCAGGTGCACCACATGAAAGTCAAGGCCGCGTCGTGTAGCCGTCCGGTACGGTGAACACTCCGGGTTCGATCGGGGCGTCCGAAAAATCCTGGATCGTCAAGCTGAGGTGAGCCGGAATGCGGTTGGCCAGATTCGCCATCGGTCCGCTGCCTTCGTGGCGTGCATCGAGTTCGCCGCCACAGGGCAGGCCGCGCATCACCAGCATGCGCACCAGTTCGCTCAACATCCGCGCCTGCGCGGGACTGGTTTTTACCACGGCAGGAACGCCGAGAAAAAAATCCTTCCGGCGCGTCGCTTCGGCCAGCTTTCCGATTACGGCGCGTTCGCGTGCGTTGCGCGCGATCCAGACCGTCCCGGCAAGATGAAACACGGTTTCCTCGTTGCCCAGCCGTGCCGGCATGCTGGCGGTCAGTCGGTGCGCTTCGCATGTCCAGTGGCGCAGCGCACGGGTATCGCCGGTGGGGGTGAGTTCCAGTTTCGGCGTTCCCGCCGACGCGCCAGCCTTGGTGCCCGCCTGGAGCGATTTCAGATCGTATCGTTCGGCCAGCCGGGCGAAATGGTCCAGCAGCACGACCTGATGCGTGCCCAGATCGAAGAGTTGCGTGTAGGCCCGGCCGCGGTCGACGAAATCGCGGCGCACCTGCCGGTCGCGGATCCAGATTCTTTCCTGGGTGGAAAACGGCCCGGCGGCGCTGCTGCCGATCAACGCGAGATCGGCGTTCGCGGGCGTGGTCGCAGCCGACAGGATCAGAACGAGCAGGGCGCGGTGGTTCATCGAGGTCTCCCGGGATCGTTTTCGGCTTCGCCAAGATTCAGTCTCTGGTATACACGCATCAGCGGTGCCGGCGCCCACCAGTTGAGCCAGCCCATCAGGCGCAGCGTGGAGGGCACGAGCAGCATGCGCACCAGTGTGGCATCGACGATCACCGACAGCAGGAGGCCGAGGCCGATGGCCTTGATGAACACGACCTCGCCCATGGCGAAAGCGCCGAGCACCACGCCGATCAGCAGCGCCGCATTGGTGATGATGGGGCCGCTCTTTTGCATGCCGGTGGATACCGATTTCAGATTGTCGCCCCGGGTCGCATCGCACATTTCCTTCACCCGCGACAACAGAAAAACCTCGTAGTCGATCGACAGACCGAAAGCGCTGGCGAAAATGAGCACGAGGATGGTGCCGTCGAGCGCACCCTGCGCGGTGAAGCCGAGCCAGGATGCGAAATGGCCTTCCTGGACGATCCACACCAGCGCGCCGAAGGTGGCCGACAGCGACAGCAGATTGGTGAGCACGACCTTCAGCGGCACTAGCAGGCTGCCCAGCATCAGGAACAGCAGCACGAAAATCATGCCGACGATGGCGGCGAGCACGCGCGGTACATAGGTGCGCAGCGTGTCGAGATAGTCGAGATGAAACGCCGGATACCCGCCGACCTGAAAATCCGCCAGGCCGGCGGGAAGCGGCAGGGCGCGGATACGCGAAACGAGATCACGTGCGGCTTGCGAAGTCGGATCGGGATGGAAATACACATATAGCAGGGTGGTCTGCCCGCGCCCGAATTCGTCAAGCGCGGCAGCGGCCTGCGGGAACGCCTCGGGACTAGCGTAGAGCAGCCGGTAGTCGTCGGGCCCGAACGCCGGGTCCAGGCTTGTGAGGCCGGCGACGCGCGCAACGCCGGGCAAGGCCGCGATACGGGTGGTGAGATCGTGCAGGCCGGAAAGACTGTCCGGGGAAGTGAGCGCGAAACGCGTGCGCGCGACGATCACGACAGGCGTGATCTCCCCCGTGGCGAACTCGTGTTCGAGCATTTCCTGCACCTGCCGGCTTTCGGCGGAAGGCGGCAGCGAACGGCTGTCCGCCGGCCCCACCTTCATGTCCTTCACCGGCAGACCCATCACCACCAGAATTGCAATTGACCCACCGAGCACAACGCGCGCGTGGCGCATCACGAAATGGCTGAATCGGTACCAGCGGCCGTTTTCGCTGGTGTCGGTCGGACGCGAAAGAAAAGGCGGCACCCAGCGGTTCACCCTGTCGCCAAGCAGCGCCAGCAGCGCCGGCAGCACCAGCAGCGTGGTCAGCATGGCCGACGCGATCGAAATGCCACCGGCCAGAGCCATGTTGTGGAAAAAACGCTGCGGCAGCAGAAACAGGCAGAGCAGGCTGGCCGCTACGATAATGGCGCTGAACAGCAGCGTGCGGCCGGCGGTGCGCAGCGTGATTTCCAGCGCCGCTTGCGTAGACAGCCCGCGTCCCAGTTCCTCGCGGAAACGCGACACCATGAACAGACTGTAGTCCACCGCCAGCCCCAGCCCCAGCATGGACACGACGTTGGGCGCGTAGACATTGATCTCGCTGCCCCAGGTGGCCAACTTGAGCCAGGCGATGCTGCTGACGATGGTGAGCCCGCCGACAATGAGCGGCAGCATCGCCGCCACCCCGGAACGGAACACCCACACCAGCAACACGGCGAGCAGGGCGAAACTCACGCCTTCGGCCAGACGCAGATCGTGGTCGAGCTGCTCGCGGACATCGACATAAACCGCGAGCTCGCCGCCCAGCGCGATGTCGAGTTCGCGGCTGGCAAGAGTGCCACGCACGGCGCGGTAAGCGCCGATGCCCTCGTCCTCGCCCTTTTTCAACTGCACCACGGCATAGGTCATGCGTCCGTCGCGCGAACGCAGTGCCGCGTTGCCGGTGGCATACCAGGTGTGCACGCTTTCCACGCGCGGGTTATGGTAGAGCGGGGCGAGCGCCGCATCCACGGCGCTACGGTAGGCAAAGTCGTCGACCTGCTGCGGGCCGCCGGCGACCGGCTTGAACAGCACCACCACCGGCGCGGTGTCGCGGCCGAGATCGTCGCGCAGGCGCTGCGCCGCAAGCGCCGAACCGCTGCCCGGCGCGTCCCAGCCGGGGTTGAGCGTAAGATACCGCTCGATGTCCAGACCGAACAGGCCGCTCGCCACGAACCACAGCGCAGCCAGCCCGAGCAGCACTCGCGGGTGGCGGTTAGCGAATCCCGCCATCTGGGTAAACACCGCGCCTCCCCCGATCATCGCCGCAGCTTCATTTCTGCCTGGCAGCAGTGGCCGCCGCGCGCCGCTCCGCCTCGCGCACCAGCGCGTCCATGCGCAGGCCAATCTCGCGCTGCACGTAATCGTCGGTGAGCAGAGGCGGCGGCGGCAACGCAGGCACCACCCGTGCGCGGTAACCCAGCCTGACCGGCGCGCGCTCGCCAACGATCACCCATTCACCCCGAACCGAAGTCAGACCGCCGCCCACCGAACGGAAATCGATGCGGCGCAGAGGATGTTCAGTTAGCGCGAAAACGACATGGTCAGGCACCACCAGCGCAATCAGTCCCCCCTCGCCACGTTGCTCCAGCAGCTTGGGACGCACGTTTGGCGCCGACACCAGACGCGACAACGTCATACCGGGAACGAACGTGGCGAGGCGATCATAGTCAGTGAGCGTCTCCCACATCGTGCGCACATCGGCATCGACCAGCGCAGCGGCCTGGATGTGGATGCCGGTGAACCCCACCTCGGTCTCCACCCGCACAGGCCCCGCCCCGGCAAGCCCGGGCAGCATCAGAACCAGACAGCACAGCATTCTTTTCATAGTCGCCCTCCCCGCGAGGGGTTCGTCGTTCCCGGAATGTACGCCATTTCTCCGCAAAGCACCCAGCGTCCCCGGAAAACGCCTGAGCCACGCGTGCGGGTTCCCACATCGAACTAGTCGGCCGGGACCCCCGAGCCGCTGCTCCGGAAGATTGAGCAACTCGAAGCAGGTTGGCAGGAGTTCATAAGCCGGTGTGGCGAGTTTGAGCGGGAGCTGGCTCGCGTCTCGACCATGGACAAGCTTATGGACCGGGCATCCGTGCACTACCGGATGAGATTGAGGGAATGCTGAGGAAGTTGAGCCGGGATAGGCTCGAGGAGGCGCTGCGCGGAATGATAGAAAATGCCACGCTTGACCCGGTGACTTTTCTTGCCACTGCCACTACCGAATTCCGCTCGATAGTGGGAAATTAGTGGCGTCCCCACGGGGATTCGAACCCCGGTTATCGCCGTGAAAGGGCGGTGTCC
>CAZOVQ010000039.1:0-12203 GCA_964583195.1 uncultured Thiobacillus sp. | reverse complement strand
AATGCGCTCGATCGCAGTTTCACCGACCACAACTGGGACATGACCGTGTTGCTGCGCTACCATCCCACGGCGACGCAGGCTTACGAACTTGGCGTCGCACAGAAAACGCGATCGCCCAATCTGTACGAGCGTTACACCTGGTCGAGCTGGAACATGGCCGCAGTCATGAACAACTTCGTCGGCGACGGCAATGGCTACGTCGGCAATACGGCCCTCGATCCGGAAGTGGCGCGGACGCTGAGTTTTACCGCCAGCTGGCACGATGCCAGCCAGAAAGCCTGGAGCCTGCGCATCGCCCCCCACTACACCCGGATCGAAGACTACGTCGACGCCTTGTGCAAGACCGCGAGCTGTCCGGACGGGCAGTTCAATGTGTTGACCTATGCCAATCAGACAGCGCGGCTGTATGGGGTCGACCTGTCCGGTCATTACACTGTCGGACGATCGCGCAGCCTGGGCGAATTCGTCCTGAACGGGCAGCTAAGCTACACCCGCGGCGAAAACAGCGACACCGGCGACAACCTCTACAACATCATGCCGCTGAACGCGAAGCTGGCGCTGACGCAAACCCTGGGGCGCTGGAGCAATACGCTCGAAGGGGTGTTCGTCGCGGCCAAGAATGAGGTCTCGGATATTCGCAACGAGATCGAGACAGGCGGCTACGGCCTTTTGAACCTGCGCAGCAGCTACGAATGGAAACGGGTGCGTCTCGACCTCGGGATCGATAACGTATTCGACCGGGGCTATGCATTGCCGCTGGGCGGCGCCTACCTCGGGCAGGGGACGACCATGTCGATCACCGGCGTACCGTGGGGCATTGCCGTCCCGGGTACAGGACGCTCGTTCTACGCAGGTTTGAACATCAAGGTCTGATGCTCCCAACCAAATGCGTGCCAGGAGGCGGACGCCACGTAGTGTCCGTCCTGCCCGATCCCGGGATATGGCCAGTTCAACGGCTGGGAGGGACGTAGCCTGCCGCCTGGTCCACCGCACCGCCACCGAAAAAGTAGCGGTTCATCTGTTCCATCAGATAGCTGCGCGCCTGCGGATCGGCCAGATTGAGGCGGTTTTCGTTGATGAGCATGGTTTGCTGACGTTGCCAGCCGCCCCAGGCTTCTTTCGAAACGCTCTCGAAAATCTTTTTGCCGAGATCGCCAGGCACCGGGGGAAACGCCAGCCCTTCGGCTTCGCGCCCGAGTTTCACGCAATTCACCATCCGCGTCATTTTTTGCTCCTTGAAAATCAGTCGGGCGATTTTAACCCAAGCTGCTTTTCGATACGGGTTGCGAATACACGCATTTCCTTCACCGCCTGAACGTCACCCCGTGCCTGCGCCACGGCGATCCCCTTTTCATAGGCGGCAAGTGCTTCCGGTCCGGCCCCGGTTTCCGAGAGTGCCTTGCCCAGCAGTTTCCAGGCGGCCGAATAGTTCGGGTCGTGCTCGACGGCACGCCGCAGGTGGATGACGGCTTCGCCGGGCTGACCGGACTTGAGATATGCGCTGCCGAGCGAAAAGCGCAACAGGGCATTGTCGCGCCCGGCTGTAAGCATTTTCTCGAAATCCGTGATCGACGGCATTATTTCCTCCAGAACGTGGGTGTGAGCACGACCAGCAGCGTGCAGAATTCCAGTCGTCCAAGCAGCATGGCGAAGCTGCATACCCAGGTCTGAAAATCGTTGAACATGGCGTAGGTGCGGGGGGGCCCGGCCTGGCCGAGCCCCGGGCCTGTATTGTTGAGCATGGCGACGATGGCGATGAACGAGGTGAAGATGCCGAGGCCGGATGCAGACAGCGCAAAAGACAGCGCGACGATGGAGGCGACGTAGACGAAAAGAAGGCAAGCACGGCGTAAATGATCTTGTTCGGCACGGCTTGCCGACCGACCTTGGTATGAATGTCTGCATGCGGATGAACGAGCTAGACGAGCTCGCGATAGAGCTGTTTGTACAGCAGCACCGCTCGCAGCATCTTGATACCGCCGGTGGAGCCTGAACTGGCGACGAAACTCGACAGGAACAGCATCCACAGTGGCGCGAAATAAGGCCAGACGTTGTAGTCGGTGGTGGAAAACCACAGCGTTGTGGCGACCGAGACCGTGTTGAATGCAGCGTAGCGCAGAGCCTCGGGAAAATCCAGGTAGAACCCCTGGTACTGGAGGTAAAAGGCCAGGCCGAATACGCTCACGGCAAGCACGCCCAAAAACCAGGGAAGCTCGGAATCCATGCGGAAGGCCATGAAGTGAGTGGAAAAACTGATGCCGGCTATCAGCGCGAATGCCATGACGATCAATTCCAGTTGCAACGAATCGAAGTAGGCCATGCTGGCGTCGTGGGAGGACAGCCCGCCCAGGCCCAGCATGCTGAAACCGTGCACCACGGCATCGATCCAGTTCATGCCGCCAGTCCACAACGCACCCATGCACAACGCCGTGATGAGCGCGTACACTACCCACAGTCCCTTGGCGGTTTCGGCCATGCGCGGGGTGAGTTTGCTGTCCTTCATCGGCGTCGGCGTTTCGGCCTTGAACAGTTGCCGGCCGCCGACACCCAGCATCGGCAACACGGCGACGACCAGCACGATCACGTCCATGCCGCCTGTCCAGTGCATCTGGGTGCGCCAGATATTGATCGAGGGCGGCAGGCTGTCGAGCCCGGTCAGTACCGTGGCCCCAGTTGCGGTCAGGCCGGACACGGTCTCGAAATAGGCTTCGTTGAATGTCGGATCGGGCATGTATCCCAGCAGCGGAATCGCCGAATACACCGGCAGCACAGCCCAGATCAACAGTATCAGCAGAAAGCCGTCGCGCGTATGCAGCTCACGCTTGCCGCGCCGCGACAGCAGCCACAGGGCGAAACCGGAGAAAAAGGTTATGAGTATGGCTTCGTCATAGGCAGGCGCGGCGCCGTCGTCCAGGGTGAACGCCACGCTGAGCGGCAGCAGAAAAGCGAAGGCGAACAGCATCAGCACCTTAGAGAAAATATGCAGGACCGCAGGATGGGGGACATGGGGGAAAACGCTCAGCCGCGCCAGAATGCGCGTGTGAACAATACGAAAACCGTGAACAGTTCCAGCCGGCCAAGCAGCATGGTAAGGGCGAGTGCCCAGGTCTGGAAGTCGTTCAGCCCGGCGTAATTGCTGGCAGGGCCGACTTCGTTCAGGCCGGGCCCGGCATTGTTGATGCAGGCGATCACGGCTGAGAAGGCGCTGACGAAATCGAGCCCGCTCGCCAGGAGCACCAGTGTCATGCCGATCACGGTGGTGACATACAGCATGACGAAAGCCTGGATGGCGAAGACGATCTGGTTGGGGATCGCATGTTTGCTGATCTTGACCGGCAGACGTGCGGCAGGGTGTAACTGGCGTTCCAGTTCACGCACGCCCTGGCGAAACAGGATCGCGGCCCGGATCATTTTCAGGCCGCCGCCGGTTGACCCCGAGCTGGCCGTCACGCAGGAAAGCAGCAGCATCCACATCGGTGCGAAGATCGGCCACTGGTTGAAATCGGTGCTGGCAAATCCGCAGTCGGTGGCCAGCGAAACCAGGTTGAAGGCGACATGGCGCAGGGCAGTGGGAAATTCTGGATACACCCCCGACTGCCAGATATAGACGCTTAGGGCAAGAATGCTGGCGAAGACCAGCCCCAACACGCCGCGCACCTCCGGGTCGTTGCGATAGGCCGAGAGATTCCTTTGCCGGAATGCGACGAGGTGGGTGACGAAGTTGAGCGCGGCGAGAAGCATGAAAACGATCAGCACCGCCTCGATCAGCGGGGAATCGTAATAGCCGATACTTGCGTCGTGCGTGGAAAATCCACCCAGACTGAGTGTGGCGAAGGCATGACAGATCGCGTCGAACCAGCTCATGCCGGCGAGTTTCAGTGCCAGTACGCAGGCCAGAGTGATTGCCGCATACACGGTCCAGAGCAACTGGGCAGTGTCGGCGATGCGCGGGGTGAGCTTGCTGTCCTTGATCGGCCCGGGCAGTTCGGCCTTCAGCAGTTGCCGTCCGCCGATGCCGAGTAGCGGCAGAATCGCCACAGCCAGCACGATGATGCCCATGCCGCCCAGCCATTGCAACAGATGCCGCCACAGGTTGAGCGATGGGGGCAGGGCGTCGAGGCCGGTCATTACCGTGGCGCCGGTGGTGGAGAGGCCCGACATGGTCTCGAAATAAGCGTCGGTAAAGCTCATGCTCGGAGCGTAGATGAGGAAGGGCAGGGTGGCCACTGCCGGCAGGCCGGTCCAGACCAGCAGCACGAGAATGAAGCCGTCGCGCACCTTGAGCTCTTGCCGCCAGCGTCGCCCGATCAGCCACAGTCCGGCGCCGACGCTGAACGCGACGAGAAAGGATTCGTCGAAGGCATGCTGCGCCGCGTCGTGCGTGAAGAACGCGGTCAGCAGCGGCAGAAGCATGGCGAACGAGAAAATCAGGATCACCAGGCCGAAGACGTGTACGACGGGTGCGATGCGTTGCATGGCGTGCTCAGAAAAACCCGAAGCCGACCTGGAAGAGTTTTTCGACCTTGGCAATGATGCGTTTGTTGAGCACGAAGACGACGAGGTGATCCTCGGCCTCGATGAGCGTGTCGTGGTGTGCGATCAACACTTCGTCGCCACGGATCGCCGCCGCGATCGAGGCGCCGTCCGGAAGCGTCACGTCGCCGATGCGCCGACCGACGACGCGGGAGGTCTTGAAATCGCCGTGGACGACGATTTCCAACACCTCGGCTGCACCGCGCCGCAGGCTGTGCACGGCGGCCATGTCGCCCCGGCGAATCTTGGAAAGCAGCGGGCCTACGGTCGCTTGCGCCGGCGAAATGGCAATGTCGATTTCTCCGCCCTGCACCAGGTTCACGTAGGCCGAGCGGTTGATGAGCGAGATCACCCGGCGCGCGCCCATGCGTTTGGCGAGCAGCGCGGACATGATGTTGTCCTCGTCGTCGTTGGTGAGCGCGCAGAACACGTCTATCGACTCGATGTTTTCCTGCTCCAGCAGTTCTTCGTCGGTGGCGTCGCCGGTGAGCACCAGGGTGCGGTGCAGTTTTTCGGCGAGCAGGTTGGTCACCGATTTGTTGTGGTCCACGAGCTTGACTTCGTAGTCGCGTTCGAGCCTGGCCGCCAGGCGCCTGCCGATGTTGCCGCCGCCTGCGATCATCACCCGCTTGACCGGACGTTCCATCTGCCGCAGTTCGCGCATGACGGCGGGAATGTCCTTGCGACCGGCGATGAAGAAAACCTCATCGCCGGGTTCAATGACGGTGATGCCCTTGGGGACGATGCCACGGTCGCGGCGGTAGATCGCGGCGACGCGGCAATCGATCTCGGGCATGTGACGGCGGATGTCCTGCAGTTCGTGGCCGACCAGTGGTCCGCCGTGGTAGGCGCGTACCGCCACCAGCCGCACTTTGCCGTCGGCGAAATCGAGCACCTGGAGCGCTTCCGGGTGTTCGATCAGGCGGCGCAGGGTGTCGGTGACCTCCTGCTCGGGGCTGATGATGTGGTCGACGCCGAAATGCTCGGCGAGGAAACCGGACTCGGTGTCGAGAAAATCGGTCGAGCGGATGCGTGCGATGCGCGTCGGTACGTTGAACAGTGTGGCGGCCAACCGGCAGGCGACGAGGTTGGTTTCGTCGCTCTGCGTCACCGCCACCAGCATGTCGGCGTCCGCGGCGCCGGCCATGCGCAGGATGGACGGGTGCGCTGCATGGCCGCGCAGAGTGCGGAGGTCGAAGCGATCCTGCAACAGTGCCAGCCGCGAGGTGTCGAGATCGATGACGGTGACGTCGTTGTTCTCGGCGACCAGGCTCTCGGCAAGGTTGGCACCGACCTGGCCTGCGCCGAGGATGATGATTTTCATGGTGGGGCGTGCACTGGGGGTAAGGGGACAGGAAGGAGCGGGAAAGCGGCGCTCGCTCTGGTACGCTGCCCTGTCAAAGGTCTTCGTCGAGGCGGCGTCCGTGGCGGATGTTGAGCTGTTTGAGCTTGCGGTACAAGTGCGTGCGTTCGAGACCGGATCTGTCGGCAACGCGCGTCATGCTGCCGCCTTCCTTCTGGATCAGGTGCTCGAAGTACATGCGTTCGAAGGCGTCGCGCGCCTCGCGCAGCGGTATGTCGAGCGGGATGCCGTGGGCAACCGCCGGTGCGCCTTGTTTCAAAGGGGCGAGTACACGGTTAACATCGACAGCGTCGATTTCACTTGACAGCGCGGTGACGGCCAGCGTGCGCACTACGTTCTGCAACTGCGGCAGATTGCCCGGCCAGTCAAAGTTGCGTAGCTGGTTCATGGCCGGCGTGGTCAGCCGCCGTACCGGGCACAGACCTTCCTCGATCATCTGCGTGAGCATGCGGTTGGCGATGTCAGGTATGTCCTCGCGATGTTCCCTGAGCGGCGGCACATGGATGGCGAGGCTGGACAGGCGATAATACAGACGGTTGTCGAATTCGCCGGCGGCGACCAGTGCCTCGAGGTTCTTGCTGCCGGCGCACACCAAGCGCGCGCCCGTGCCCTCGATCCGGTCGAGCAGCAGCGCCAGTCCTTTCTGCTCCAGCCGTCCGAGTTCGCCGAGATCGGGCATGTAAAGCGTGCCATTGCCCAGGGTTTCGATGAAGCTCGTCGGTTCGGACACCAGCCGGGCGCGATCGTTGATTTCCACCCAATTGCCGGATGTCTGGTGCAGGAACTGCGCGCACACTTCGAAACCGCAGCCGGGCTCGCCCATCAAAAACACGGGGGCGGTGTTGCCGGCGATCTGCATGAGCCGTTTCCGCAGATCGAGCACCAGCGGGCTTTTGCCGAGCGGGGACAGGTCCATGCCCGGGGAGCGGCGGGGCGGCAGGGCGCCGCGCTTGATCGCCTTGCCGACGGCATCGATCAGCTTGGCGAGCGCGACAGGTTTTTCGAGAAAATCGACCGCGCCGAGTTTGGTCGCCTCGACCGCGGTGTCGATGGTGCCGTGGCCGGACATCATCACCACCGGCATGGTGAGCTGTCCGCCTGCCGCCCATTCCTTCAACAGGGTGACCCCGTCGGTATCGGGCATCCAGATGTCCAACAGCACCAGATCGGGCCGCCGCATCTGCCGGAATGCGCGTGCCGTCTCGGCGTTTTCCGCCAGGTGCACGTCGTAGCCCTCGTCGGTGAGAATTTCCGACAGCAATTCACGAATACCCACTTCGTCGTCTACGACGAGAATATGCCCGCTCACGTGTTCCCCCCGTGCGCCTGATAAACCGGCAGCACGATGCGAATTTCCGCACCGCCGGTTTTCAGGTTCTCGATCTGTATTCTGCCCTGGTGTTCTTCCACGATCTTCCTGACGATGGCGAGCCCCAGCCCCGTACCCTTGGTCTTGGTGGTCGCGTAAGGCTCGAACAGTCGCGCCATCAGGTGTTCCGGAAATCCTGCGCCGTTGTCGCGGACGATCAGGCATGCCGCGTCCTGGACCGGCATCGTGGTCATCTCGACGTGGGGCGACGCACAATCCGCCAGCGCATCCTGCGCATTCTGCAACAGATTATGTATCACCTGGCGCAATAATGTGGAGTCCCCGGCGATGTGCGGCAGCGTCGCGTCGAGCCGCAGGCCGAGACCGAGCGCGCGCGCATCGTACAACGCGAGCACTTCGCGCACCAAAGCGTTGAGATCGAGCTCGACGAGCGTGGCGCGCGGCATCCGCGCGTAGCCGGCAAAAGCATCGACCATGTTCTTCATCGCCGCAACCTGGTTGACGATGGTCTGCGTGGCCCGGCCGAGAAAATCGGCGTCGGTGGATTCCAGCTTGCTGCCCAGCTTTTTCGCGAGCCGTTCCGCCGACAGCTGGATGGGGGTGAGCGGATTCTTGATTTCGTGCGCCAGCCGGCGCGCCACTTCGCTCCATGCGGCGTTGCGTTCCGCGTCGATGATCTGGGTGACGTCGTCGAATACCAGCACGTAGCCGCGCTCGATCCCGGCGGGCAGGCGGGTGCCGCGCAACAGCAGCGTCTGTTTTCCGCCGTGGCTGGTGTATTCGACCTGCTCCTGCCATTCGCCCTCGTGTTCGGCGAAGCGCATTGCCACGGTTTCGCCGAACGCCCGCAGCGCGCTTTCCGGCGCGCCGAGCCCGCGCAGCGGGCGCCCTTCCAACTCGCCCGCGGGCGAGCCGAGGATGTGGCCGGCAGCCCCGTTGGCGGTGCGGAGGTGCTGCGCTTCGTCGAGGACGATCACGCCCGACGACAGATTGGCTAGCACGCGTTCCAGAAAGGCCTTGGCCTGTTCGGTTTCCTGGTGGTTGCGCGCAACTTCCTCGCGGGCATCGGAGAGCTGGCGGGTCATGCGGTTGAACGACTGGATCAGCACGCCGAGTTCGTCGCGGCTGGCGACCGAGGGCATCTGCGAGAAGTCTCCCTTGGCGACGGCTCGGGTACCGCGCGCCAGGGTGCGCAGCGGTGCGCCGAGCCGGTCGGAGAGGAGGTAGGCGATCACCAGCGTCAGCAGGAGCGCGAGCAGCAGCGTCAGCGTCAGCGCCACGCCGTAGATGCGTTTCAGGCCCAGCCGCGAGACCGATATCTGCTGGTAGTCGCGGTAGGCTTCCTGCACCGCCTGGGCATCCTTGGCGAGGCTGGGCGGCACCGGCTGAATCAGTTGCAGGACGCGCGTTTCGCCGGTGAGCGCGGCGGTGTAGACCGGTACCAGCACGCGCATGGTGAGGCCGCGGCCGGGCAAATCCTCGACGTGGCTGTAGCGTTGTTGCTGGCGTACCTGCCACAGCGCGCTCCGTTCCGGCAGCGCCGGCAGCAGGGTGCCGCCTTCGCTGCCGGCGTGGGCGACGACGCCGCCACGGTCGTCGAACAGGGTCAGCTCCTGCACCGCGCTTTGCTCGCGCAGCGTGGACAGGCTGGTGATGATCGAACCCATGCCCTCGTCGGACAGGCTGAGTGCCATGCGCTGCGCTTTCTTGTCGAGTTCGCGCAGCAGGTCGTCGAGCGCGGCCTGTCCGAGATTGACGCCGGCAGTGAGCGCGCTGTCGACCCGCACGTCGAACCAGGTTTCGATCGAACGATTGAGAAAGAACACCGATGCCCCGTACACCACCAGCCCCGGCAGTGTGGCGACGATGCCGAACATGCCGAGTAGCTTCAGGGTGAGCTTGGCGCCGAAAATTCCCCGCCGGATGCGCTTTTGCAGCCACCACAGGCGCCAGCCCAGCAGACCGAGCAGCAGTGCGCCCAAGGCGCTGCCGCCGACGAACAGCGCGGGCAGGTTTTCGGTGAAAACGATGTCGCCGCCGCCGGCGCGGAACAGCAGAATCAGCAGTGCGATGCCGGCGGCGAAGGCGGCAACGATGAGGCCGCGCATCAGGGGTGGGACAGGGGCGCGGCCACGAACGACCATTCGTGCCAGGGCGTGACGTATTCCCATTTGTCGCCGGTGACGGCGCCGATCGAAAGGGGTTTGGGCAATTGCGCGGTATCGAGGCGCAGACGCAGGCGCGCCTTGTAGGTTTGGCCCGGTTCGAGCGTTCTCCATTCGAGTACCGGCCAGTCCTTCAGCCGGCCGACGAGTTCGAGCGCTTCGGCGAGGCTGTTCACGGTATCGGCGTCGTCGTCGGTTTCGACGACGTAGCGGCGCAGCAGCAGATGGTAGAAGAGATGGATCCTGTACGTCTTCTCGGCGATGTCCTGGTCGAACCACCACCAGCCGCGCGGACGGACGACTTCGAGTTCGAACAGGAAATGCAGGTGGATGCCGCGCGTGAGCGCGTCGGTCAGGGTGCGGTTGAGCGCGATCCCTACATCGGCGTCCAGGGAGTAGCCCGCGACGCCGGGCACCAGCGTTGCCTCGCGCACGACGTTCGCGTCGGCCGCCCGCACCGCGCCGGAGCAGAGCAGGTAGATGCCGAAGCACAGGGCGAACAGGCGCGGCCTCGTGCCTTGCCGGGACAAGCCGGTCGCCCTAACGCTTGCGCAGGCGTGCGTAAAAGAAACCATCGTGCTCGGCATCGGGCAATAGCGATCCGTCGGTCAAGGGTTCGGGCAACGATTCCCGTTCGGCATCTTCCGCGTGACGGGCGAGAAAGGCCATCGCCTGATTTTCGTTTTCTTCGCGGAAGACTGAACACGTCGCGTAAAGCAATGTACCACCCGGGGCGAGCAGCCGCCATAGTGCGTCCAGTAGAGTGGCCTGGCGCGCGGCGAAGCCGGCGATGTCTTCCGCGCGACGCAGCCATTTCACGTCAGGGTTGCGGCGCACGACGCCGGAAGCGGAGCAGGGAACGTCGGCGAGGATACGGTCGAAGCGCCGGCCGTCCCACCAGGGAGCGGGGTGAGCGGCGTCGCCTGCGACGAGCGTTGCCGTCTGCCCCAGCCGGTCGAGATTTTCGCGCACGCGCGCCAGCCGCTCCGGGGCGAGGTCGAGTGCGACGAGGTCGACGTCTGCGCGTTCGAGAATGTGGCCGGTCTTGCCGCCGGGCGCGGCGCAGGCGTCGAGCACGCGCTCGCCGTCGCGCGCATCGAGAAGACGCGCTGCCCACTGCGCGCCGGCATCCTGCACCGACACCGCGCCCGAGTCGAACCCGGGCAGGCGATGCACCGGCACCGCGCGTTCCAGCATGACGCCATCCGGCCCGACCTGCCGCGCCGCCAGACCGCTGCCACGCAGACGCTCCAGGTAGCCGGCGACATCGCCCTGGCGACGGTTGACACGCAGCGTGAAGGCCGGGTGTGCGAGGCTGGCTTCGAGGATGGTCTGCCAGTGTCCGGGATGGTCGGCCTGTAGCTTCTCTATCCACCATTCGGGGTGCGACCAGCGCGCGGACGGCTGCGTTTCGGCCCGCGCATCGAGTTCAGCCCGACGGCGCTGGAAGCTGCGCAAGACCGCATTGACCAGCCCGCGCCGCCAGCCCCGCCCGGCGGCTTCCACCGCGTTGTGCACGACGACGTGCGCCGGCGTGCGCGTAAACGCGAGCTGGTATAGCGCCACGCGCAGGAGCCAGCCGAGCCGCGCGTCGCTGAGCGGGCGCTCCAGCAGGGCATCGATCCAGAGGTCGAGCCGGCCGAGCTGACGCAGGCAGCCGTACACCATGTCCTGCAAGGCGCCGCGTTCGCCCGGCGTTCTGGCCTGCTGCACCAGCGGCGGCAGCACCTGGTGCAAGGCGCTGCCGGCAAGCACGGTTTCGAGCGCCGAGGCGGCACGCTCCTGCAGCGTGCGCAGCGGCAAGATCGGTATCAGCGGGGGGCTCACGTGCCCAACCGGAAGCCGGGCGCGAGCGGTCGGCCGGTGAGATACGCCGCCACCGGCATGCGCCTGCCGCCTGCCGGCTGGACTTCGCGCAAGGCCAGTGCGCCTTCGCCCGCAGCGACGACGAGCGCGTCGGGCTCGGTGCGCAGCACGCTGCCGGGCGCGCCCGAACCAGGCGCGACGCTCGCCGCCCAGACTTTCAGCGGCGCGTCGTCCACTCGCGTCCATGCGCCAGGCACCGGGTCGTAGGCGCGCACGGCGCGCGCCAATATCGCCGCCGGCTGGGCCCAGTCGAGCTGCGCTGCTTCCTTGTCGAGCTTGGCGGCGTAGGTGGCGAGGCGCGCGTCCTGTTTTTCCGGCACCAGGCTGCCGGGGTCGGCCAACGCCGCGACGATGGCACGGGCGCCGGCGGCGGCCAGCGCGTCGTGCAGGCTGCCGGCGGTGTCGGTCTCGCGGATCGGAACGACGGTCTTCGCCAGCATTGCGCCGGTGTCGAGGCCGGCGTCCATCTGCATGAGGGTGATGCCGGTTTCCGTGTCACCGGCGAGCATCGCGCGCTGGATCGGCGCTGCGCCACGCCAGCGTGGCAGCAGCGAGGCATGGATGTTGAGGCAGCCCAGACGCGGCATGTCGAGCACGGCCTGCGGCAGTATGAGTCCGTAAGCCGCGACCACCATCACGTCTGCTTTCAGCGCGGCAAGCTCGGCCTGAGCGTCCGGTGATTTCAGGCTGGCCGGCTGGGAAACCGGCAGGCCGTGCGCCAGCGCCACCTGCTTGACGGCGCTGGGGCTGAGTTTCATGCCGCGTCCGGCGGGGCGGTCCGGCTGGGTGAGCACCAGGGCGATGTCATGCCCCGCGCCGGCCAGCGCCACCAGCGCGGCGGCGGCGAACGGCGGAGTGCCGGCAAAAATCAGTCGCACGTTACCGTGAAACAGCGCGCAGCGTTGACCGCGTCCCCCTCTCCCGCAAGCGGGGGGCCGGGGCGGGG
>CAZOVQ010000038.1:0-12367 GCA_964583195.1 uncultured Thiobacillus sp. | reverse complement strand
CGCGCTGGATCAGGTCCTCGCCGGTGACGTCGTCCTTGCCGGCCACCTTGGGCGGATTGAACACGACGTGGTAGGTGCGGCCCGAAGCGACGTGGACGCGACGGCCCGACATGCGCTTGACGATTTCTTCGTCGGCGACGTCGATCTCGACCACGAAGTCGATCGGCACGCCGGCAGCCTTCATCGCTTCAGCCTGGGGAATGGTGCGCGGGAAGCCGTCGAACAGGTAGCCGTTCTTGCAGTCGGCTTCGGTCAGGCGCGCCTTCACCATGCCGATGATGATGTCGTCCGAGACCAGGCCGCCGGCGTCCATGATGGCCTTGGCCTTCATGCCGAGATCGGTGCCGGCCTTGATCTGCGCGCGCAGCATGTCGCCGGTGGAGATCTGGGGAATGTTGTACTTTTCCTTGATGTAGTTGGCCTGGGTGCCCTTGCCGGCGCCGGGGCCGCCCAACAGGATCAAACGCATTGCAGTCTCCCTTCACTATCTGGATTGAAAAAACTTCAATAGCCTAAGCCAAGCCGGGGGGCGGCAACAGTCAAAAAATTTTATTCAGGGATTCAAGCTACTGCTATGCGGCGGCGAACCGCGCGCGAACCCGCGCCAGATCCTCAGGCGTATCGACGCCCGCTGCCGGTGCCCCCGGCACCACGCCGAGACTGATGCGATAGCCGTGCCAGAGCACGCGCAGCTGTTCGAGCATTTCGTGGCGTTCCAGCGGTGAAGCCGCCAGCGTGGCATGGGTGCGCAGAAAACCTGCGCGATAGGCGTACAGACCGATGTGTCGCAGCGCCCCCAGTTCGTGTGGCATGGGCTGCCGGGCGGCGAAGGCGTCGCGCGGCCAGGGGATCGGTGCGCGGCTGAAATACACGGCGTAGCCGGCTTCGTCGGCGACGACCTTGACCACGTTGGGATTCATGAAATCGGCATGGTCGTGGATGGGGTGCGCCAGGGTCGCCACTGCCGCGTCGTCGTGCAGCACCAGCTGGCGCGCGGCTTCGCGGATGAGCGCGGGATCGATCAGCGGTTCGTCGCCCTGTACGTTGACGACCAGCGTATCGTCCGGCCAGCCGAGAACCTCGACCACCTCGACCAGGCGTTCGGTTCCCGACTGGTGATCGGGCGAGGTCATCAGCGCCTGGTGGCCGGCCGCCTCGACCGCATCCCGCACGCGCGCATCGTCGGTGGCAACGACGACGTCCCCGGCACCTGCCGCCAGTGCGCGCTCCAGCACGCGCAGCACCATGGGCTTGCCGCCAATGTCGGCCAGCGGCTTGCCCGGCAGCCGGCTGGAGCCATAGCGCGCGGGAATGACGACGGCAAAACGCATCTCAGGCGCTGCGGGTTTCTTCTGGTTCCAGCGGGCGGGCTTCTTCCGGCAGCATCACCGGAATGTCGTCACGGATGGGGTAGGCGATGCGACAGGCAGGGCAGATCAGCTCGTGCGCGGTTTTCTTCCATTCCAGCGGCCCCTTGCACACGGGGCAGACGAGGATTTCAAGCAGTTTCGGGTTCATTCGCAAATGTCCTGTGGATCGTTGAGGCGTCAGTTTCTGGCTGTTGTGCCTTGTTCTGGTAGAGATGGATGTCGGCCACCGCGAGCAGGGTGACGAGATCGTGGCCGTCGCGCGGTGCATGCGCGACGCCAAGGCTCACCGCCATCGGCAGACCGTTGACCTGGCTCCAGGCCTTGGTACGGGACTCGATGCGTTCGAAGATCTGCCGCACGGTGGCATCGTCCCGCAGCGGCAGCAGCGCGACGAACTCGTCGCCGCCCCAGCGTCCGCACACGCCCATGTCGGCCGATTCACTGAATATCTGCGCGAACGCGGCGAGTACGCGGTCGCCTGCGCCATGGCCGTAGCGGTCGTTAATCGCCTTGAACTGGTCAAGGTCGGCGAACAGCACCGTGGCGGGCAGACTCAGGTCCGTCTGGTCGAAAACCGGCTCGGCCGCTGCCAGCAGGCCATGGCGGTTCAGCAGTCCCGTGAGCGCGTCGTAGCGGCTGCGGGTATCGAGCTGGCGGCGCTGGCCCTCGATTCGCCCCATGAGGATGTAGGCATAAAGCGCGAGCGTCACCCAGAACAACCCGAAGAACATGTCGCCCGCAGTGATCTCGAACCCGCCCAGCCGGTAGCGCAGGGTAAAGGCGATGGCCATGCCGAGGCAGGCGCCGACCAGAACTTCGGCGAACAGGCGCATGCCATAGCGCATGCCGTTGCCGAGCAACACCATCAGGAAAGCCAGCGCCGAGGGCGGAATGGGATTGGGGTCGTGCAGCACGCACAGGGTGACGATGAGCAAATCGGCGATCATCGCGCTGCGGATGCGCAGCAGGGTCACACGCTTCAGCGCGAGATGGAAATGCCAGCTGTTGAGCACGAAATACACGCCGAGCGCGATCAGCAATTGCTCGATGTCGAAGAACACCGGCCGCACGCCTTCCAGCGTGGAAAAGTAGATCACCGCCAGCGAGAAAAACAGGTAGCGGGTAAAGAACTGCGTGACGATCTCGGCGCGCTCGGGCACCCAGAAGCCTGCTTCGTCCGATGCCGCTTCCCAGCGGCAGGGGTGGCGACGCCCCCCCCGGTCAGTTACCCGCATCGACCTTCCTCCTCATGCGCGCGTCGTACCGGCCTGCGTTTTTTGCGCGATGCGCCCATCCAGCCAGCCGGCAAATCCGGCTTCGGGAGCGAGTTCGAGTTCGACCGCCCACCAGTCCTTCCCCGCGAACGACAGGCATTTTACCGCGTCCTTTTCGGTCATCAGCACCGGCCTGTCCGCGGGCAGTTCGTCCGGACGAAAGGCATGGTGGTCGGGGTAGGCACGTGGCGTGAATCGCAGGCCCGTGCGCGCGAGCATCTCGAAAAACCCCTGCGGCCGGCCGATGCCGGCGACGGCCAGCCAGCCTCGGCGTGGTAGGTCGGCGAGCGCGCGGCGTTCGGCGGGATCGCGCAGCCGCCAGGCTTGTCCGACCGCAGCATCAACCCGCCATCCCGCGAGCGGAATCAGTTCCTCTTTACCCCGCACACGACATAGCACCGCATCGACTTCGCGCAGCCGGCGCGCCGGCTCGCGCAGCGGCCCGGCCGGCAGCATCCAGCCGTTGCCGAGCCCGCCCTCCGCATCGACGACCGCAAGTTCAAGATCACGATGCAGGCGATAGTGCTGGAGACCATCGTCGGAAACGACGAAATCGATGCCGGGATGGCACGCCAGCAGCAGCCGTGCCGCGGCCACGCGGTCGCGCCCCACGACCGTCGGCGCACCGGTTTTCCGATGGATCAAGAGCGGCTCGTCGCCCACTTCAGCAGGATCGCTGTCTGCGCGCACTTCGACGGGGCCATGGGCACGCCCGCCGTAGCCGCGGCTGACGACGCCGGGACGAAGACCGCGCGCGCTCAAATGTGCAACGAGCCAGATCACGAGCGGCGTCTTGCCACTGCCGCCGGCGGTGATGTTGCCGACGACGACGAGCGGCACTCCGACCGCGACCGCTTTCAGCCAGCCCGCCCGATAAGCCTGCCGCCGCAGCCCGGCGGCGATTGCGAACAGAACGGCAAACGGCAGCAGCAGCGCTGCAGGCACGCCCGTGCGTTCCCAGAAGCGCGGGGCGTGCTTCATGCAGACGTCAGCGCGACGCGCGGGTCTGGGTGGCGAAGGTGATGCGGGAGAGACCGGCGCGCCGCGCTGCTTCCATCACGTTCACCACCGATTGATGGCTGGTACGCGCGTCGGCGTTGATGACCACCACGGGTTCGGCGTGGTTGGCGGCGGCAGCGGCGAGCGCGGCGGCGATCTGCTCGATCCCGGCCTGGCCGAGCGGAGTGCCGTCGACCTGACAGCTTCCGTTTTCGGATACGCCGACTTCGATCTGCCTGGGCGGGTTGGGGGTCTGCTCGGCGCCGCTGGTGGGCAGGTTGATCTTGAGTTCGGCGAAGCGCGCATAGGTGGTCGTCACCGCCAGAAAGATCACGACGACGAGCAGAATGTCGATGAACGGAATCAGGTTGATTTCCGGGTAATCCTCGCGGCGACCGCGCCTGAAATTCATTTGCGTTCGCCGTGGACGATCTCGACCAGCTTGATCGCCTGCTGTTCCATTTCAACCACCAGCGACTCGACCTTGCCCCGGTAATAACGGTAGAAGATCATCGCCGGAATGGCGACGAGCAGGCCGAACGCGGTATTGTAAAGCGCGATCGAAATGCCATGCGCAAGCTGCGCCGGGTTGGTGCCACCTGCCGTCTGCGCACCGAAGATTTCGATCATGCCGACGACGGTGCCGAACAGCCCGAGCAGCGGCGCCATGCTCGCGATCGTACCGAGCGTATTGAGAAAACGGTCGAGTTCGTGGGTGACGGCGCGGCCCGATTCCTCGATCGATTCCTTCATCACTTCGCGCGAGAAATGCGAATTTTTCAGCGCGGTGGCGAACAGGCGGCCAAGCGGCGAGCCATCCGTGAGCCTGGCGAGCGTATCCTGCGTCACCCCGCGTTCCTGATAGACCTTGATGGTTTCGGACAGCAGGCCGAGAGGCACGATTTCCTTTGATCGCAGGCTGTAGGCGCGCTCGATGATGATGGCGACCGCGATGACGGAGGCCAGGATCAGCGGCCAGATCGGCCAGCCGGCCGCCTCGATGATGGCAAGCACTGGTTACCACTCCCATGAAATCAACAGGCGAAATGTAGCGCCCGCACACCGGTTTCCGCAAGCCTGTCTTGCGCGGCACGCCCCGCCGCGCGCCAGCGAGTTCTCCACAATTGATGGGGATAAGTCTGTGAAGAAGTGTCTTGCGAATAGGCTAAACGCCCGCCCACAAAGGAAAAACGTCTTGGGCCCAAAAAGTGACCAGGGAGCGTATTCCCATATTTATCAATTGGTTATCAAAAATCTTCGCGCGTCAAGACTGTTTTGACGCGATTATTTATAAAAGTTTGAAGACTGTGCATGAACGCTTGAGGGACACACCCGTTATCCTCGCGCCCATGGAATTATTCGACGAAGCATCCACCCTGCCGGTACTCAGTGTTGGCGAGCTCAATCGCATGGCGCGCCGCGCGCTCGAATCGCAATTGCCACTGCTGTGGGTGGAGGGCGAAGTCTCCAATTTTACGCGCGCGACCTCGGGCCACTGGTATTTTTCCCTGAAGGATGCCCAGGCGCAGGTGCGCTGCGTGATGTTCAGGGGCCGCAATCAGTTCGCCGATTTCACGCCAGCCAACGGCGACCATGTCGAGGTACGCGCCCTGCCTTCGCTGTACGAGGCGCGCGGCGATTTCCAGCTTGGCGCGGAAGCCATTCGCCGCGCGGGTGCGGGCCGGCTGTACGAAGCCTTTCTCAAACTCAAGGCCAGGCTGGAAAGCGAAGGAATCTTCGATGCGGACAGGAAGCGCGCCCTGCCCCGCTTTCCGCGCACACTCGGCATCGTGACCTCGCCGCGGGCGGCGGCCCTGCACGACGTGCTGACCGCGCTCGCGCGCCGCATGCCAGGCATCGCCGTCGTCCTCTACCCGACGCCAGTACAAGGCCGCGACGTCGGGGTGCAGATCGCTGCGGCGATCCGCACCGCGGGCACGCGCGCCGAATGCGATACGCTGCTGCTGGTACGCGGCGGCGGTTCGCTGGAAGACCTGTGGGCCTTCAATGACGAAGCGGTTGCACGCGCGATCGCGGCGAGTCCGATGCCGGTCGTCTCGGGGGTGGGCCACGAAACCGATTTCACTCTGGCCGATTTCGCCGCCGACCTGCGCGCCCCTACGCCGACCGCGGCCGCCGAACTCGCCAGCCCCCTGCGCGACGAACTCGTTGCGCAACTCGAGGGGCTGGCGCGCCTGATGCATCGGCAGTTCGCACGCAGACAGCAGGACGCCGCGCAGCGGCTGGATTTTCTCGCGCGCCGCCTGCTCCATCCGGGCGAGCAGGTGCGACGCCAAAGGGCACAGCTCGATCAGTTTGGCAGGCGTCTGCAGCAGACTCTGCGCATGCACGCTGCGCGGGCACGCGCGCGGCTCGATGCCCTGGCCGGCCGCCTGCCGGGGCCGGCGCACGCGTTACGACTCCGGCAATCGGCTTTGCGCGAACTCGGCGCGCGCCTGCGGCGTGCGCACGCAGGCAACGCCGCACGCAGCGCGCTGACGCTGGACCGTCTCGCGGCAAGTCTTGCGCATCTCGACCCGGAGCGGGTGCTGGCGCGCGGCTACAGCCTGGTGCAGCGTGCCGACGGCAGCGTGGTGCAGGACGCCGCGCTGCTCGCGCGCGGCGAGCGCATCGCGCTGCGCTTTCGTCGCGGCCATGCCAGCGCGACTGTGGACGCGACTACGCCCGACTGAGAAAATCGCGCACGCGCGCCTCGGCCTGCGCCTGCCAATCCGCCGCTAGGCAATCCAGAAAAACGGCATCCGGCCAGGAACGCAGCCAGGTGAGCTGGCGCTTGGCGAGCTGGCGCGTCGCGGCGATGCCCTGTTCGCGCAGCGCCGCAGCGTCGATTTCCCCTTCCAGGTGCCGCCACGCCTGGCGGTAACCGACGGCTCGCATGGCCGGCAGGTTCGGCGTGAGTCCATGGCGCGCGCGCAAGGTCCGCAGTTCGTCGAGCAGGCCTGCGGCCAGCATGGCGTCGAAACGCACGGCGATGCGCCGATGCAGCACGGCACGATCGGACGGAATCAGGGCAAGCTGCAAAACCCGGTACGGCAGGCGCGTTTGCGAGCGTGCCAGCAGCAACGACATCGGCTCGCCGCGCAGCCGGAAAATTTCCAGCGCGCGGCCGATGCGCTGTGCGTCGTTCGGCGCGAGGCGCGCCGCAGTCGTCGCATCGACGCGCGCCAGTTCCGCATGCATCGCCGGCCAGCCCTGCACTACCGCCGCAGCCTCGATTTCACTGCGCACGCGCGCATCGGCGCGCGGCAGGTCGTCCAGCCCCTGGAGCAGCACGCGGAAATACAGCATGGTGCCGCCCACCAACAGCGGCACGCGGCCGCGCGCGACGATGCCGGCCATCAGCCGCAACGCATCGTCACGAAACGCCGCCGCAGAATAACTTTCGCCGGGATCGCGGATATCCAGCAGATGATGCGGCGCGCGCGCCAGCGTTGCCGCGTCGGGCTTGGCCGTGCCGACATCCATGCCGCGATACACCAGCGCGGAATCGACGCTGACAAGCTCGACCGGGTAGCGCTCGGCGAGACGCACGGCCAGCGCGGTCTTGCCCGAGGCAGTCGGGCCCATCAGGAAGATGGAAGGCGGCAAGGCGGGCGCGGACATGGCAGGGGATTATGCCGCAGCACACGCGTACAACGGCGCGCAATGCAAAACGGCGGGGTGCCCCGCCGTACCGATGACGACGCAGCCGCTCAGGCGGCGTTGGAAAACTGTTCCTTGGCGCGGCGCGCGGCCTCGATTTCCTCGGGACCGTAGGCCTTGCCCGACCACAACATTTCGTAGGCGATTTCCTCGTTGCCGTTCTCGCACAGGTTCAGCACCTGCTGGAACAGCGGCTGGAAGGTAGCGGAGCGATGCGATTGTTCGTGGTTCTCGAAATCGGTCCAGAAGGTCACAATCAGTGCCTCCTTGCCTTTCATCGGACTTTCGACAGCCTGACCGATGGTCGAACCTTCGTTCGAAACGGCACCCGAATTCAGCGCTACGAAACCGCCGACAAAGCCGGTGTCCGAATGATAGGTCTTGACGTTCTCGCACAGGTACGCAACGCGCTCCTGCAGGTCGTCCACCGTGTACTCCGGCTTCAGAATCACCCGGTTGATGGTCACGATGCCGTCGGACGGGAAATTTGCAATCAATCCACTCATGGTTCTCTCCTGTATAGGGACTTCGGTTGAACACAGGTCACAGTCTAATTACCCGAGCAAATTACTCAACTAAATTATTTAGCTAGTTAATGCGCCCATTAATAACATTAATTGATAGATGAAACAAAACCCGTTATGAATCAATGCGATGAAAGCACATCAAATATAGCGTTTCTGTTCGCTGCGCCGACCTGGCCGCTTTTTCATGATGACCACCCCGCGCGCAACGTCTATGCCCCCGACCGGAATATTGGGGTACAGCGGGTTCAGGGGTTTGAGCATCCAGCCTTCATCGTGCTTGACGATCTGGCGGAAAATATATTCGTCGTTGACCCAGGCAACGACGTAAGACCCGTCCTTCACCAACCCGGATGGTTCGACGACGATGATTTCGCCTTCCTCGAATTCGGGCAGCATGGAATCGCCCAGCACCATCAGCGCGTAGGGCTCCGAGCCTGCACAATTGCTGGCTTCGTTGATGTCCTGAATGGGAATGGTTTTGCGTTCGTCCATGCGGCACCCGCCAATACCCGAGTAAACAAGTAGGGATTATAGCCGTCGGGGTCAGCGCCCGCGCAGAAACATCGCGTCGAGTTCTTTCAGGCCGATCTGAAACCAGGTCGGGCGGCCATGGTTGCATTGCCCAGCGCGTTCGGTAGCCTCCATCGCGCGCAGCAGTGCGTTCATTTCCGGCACGCTGAGCTGGCGGTTGGCGCGCACCGCACCGTGGCAGGCGAGCGCAGCCAGGAGTTCGTTGCGACGTTCGGCCAGCAGGCGACCGACGCCGTACTCGGCGATTTCGCGCAG
Organism: uncultured Thiobacillus sp.; assembly: GCA_964583195.1. Lineage (GTDB taxonomy): Bacteria > Pseudomonadota > Gammaproteobacteria > Burkholderiales > Thiobacillaceae > Thiobacillus. The sequence goes on along the minus strand of CAZOVQ010000038.1, from coordinate 3,748 downwards.
CAGCGTGCGGGTCAGTTCGACCGGGTCGGCGTCCTTCAGCAGCCAGGGAACGGCCCGCACCGCGACCGAACTCGGCGAGGTGATGGACAGTTCGAAACCGATGGCGGCGAGCCGATCGAGGTGCGGGCCGAGTTCCGCCAGGTCGCGCGCGTCGACCGTCAGCGCGACCGGGATCAACAGGGTCTGCGACGGTACCGCGCGCGTATCGAGCGCGGTCTTGAGCTTTTCATAGACTACGCGTTCGTGTGCCGCGTGCATGTCCACCAGCACCAGACCCTGGGCGTTCTGCGCCAGTACGTACACGCCGTGCAATTGCGCAAGTGCATAGCCGAGCGGCGGCGCGTCGTGCAGTCCCGCTTCCGGCCACGGCGCGGCCGCAACGCCAGCCCCCTCCCGGTCCCCGGCGTCCGGCCCGCGATCCAGCGGTGCATAGAACGTCAGCGCCTCGCTGACCTGAAGCGGCATCGGGCTTTGCTGGAGTAAACGATACGCCGGGCTGGAAGGCACGGCAGATCGTGCCGGTTCGGCCTGCGCCGGCACGGCCAGCACGCGCTCGACGGCATGCAGCAGAAACTGGTGCACGCCGCGGCTGTCGCGGAAGCGAATTTCGGTTTTGGCCGGATGCACGTTCACGTCCACCGCGTCCGGAGGAACCTCGATGAACAGGCAATACGCGGGGTTGAGCTGGTGGTGCAGCACGTCCTTGTACGCTTCCTTCAGCGCGTGGACGACGAGCTTGTCGCGCACGTAGCGGCCGTTAACGAACACATGCTGGCCGTCGCGGCTCGCCGTCGCGGCGGCGGGACGGATCACCCAGCCGCTCACCTTCAGCATGCCGGCCGCCTCCCCGACCGCAATGGCCTGCAAGGCGAAACTTTCACCCAGCACCTGCCGCATCCGTGTGGCGGCATCGCCCACCGCATAGCGCGCCTGTACCCGGCCGTTGTGGACGAGCGCGAAGGCCGTGCGCGGATGCGCCAGCGCCATGCGTCTCACGGTTTCGGCGCAATGCGCATATTCCGTCGCCTCGGTTTTCAGAAATTTGCGCCGCGCCGGGGTATTGAAGAACAGGTCCTGCACCTCTATCGTGGTACCCGCCTCGCGCGCGGCCGGCACGGGCGCTTCCAGGTGCCCGCCTTCGACGCGCAGGGTCCAGGCGTGGTCGGCTCCGGTGTGCCGGCTGGTCATTGCCACCCGCGCCACCGCACCGATCGAAGCCAGCGCCTCGCCGCGGAAGCCCAGGCTCGCCACCCGTTCGAGGTCGGCCAGACTGGCTATCTTGCTGGTGGCGTGCCGCGTCAGCGCGAGCGCGAGTTCGTCCTTCACGATGCCGGCGCCGTCGTCGCTCACCCGGATGCGCTTGCCGCCGCCGGCTTCGAGTTCGATATGGATGTCGGTCGCGCCTGCATCCAGGCTGTTCTCGACGATTTCCTTCAGCGCGGCGGCGGGCCGCTCGATCACCTCGCCGGCGGCGATTTGCGATATCAGCACATCGGGCAGGACGCGGATCGTCATGCTCGTTCCGGAAATGCGACACCCCGGCGCGCTGCCATGGCTCGCCCCAGGCGCTCGAGCGCGGCGGCGTCGAGCACGCTGCGCGCAAGCGGCAACACGTGCGCATCCTCGAACGCGAGATGCCTGCGATGCGATTCGGCAAAGCGATGCACGAGTGCCGCGTCCAGTTCGTCGGATTCGCCGGCCGCGATGGCGGCAAGCGCTTGGCGCAGGCTGCGCCAGAGCCGTGCCTGCGTTTCATGTTCGAGCGTGAGGGTTTCGGCCAGTTCGCAGGCCCCCGGCGCACGCGCTGCCTCCAGCAGGGGAAACAGATTGCGTTCTTCGTCGTCGTGGTGATGCACCGCGGCAGTATCGAAATAGGCCATCACGGCGCGCGCGGCCTGTTGCGCCTGTACGTCGGCGCCGTGCGCGGAAAGATGCGCCAGCAGCTTATCCAGGGTGTCGCACTGGCGCGCGATACGCTCGTGGCAGGCAGCGAGCACGTCGATTGGCGCGTCGAATCCCGGCGCCGTCCTGCCCAGCCCATCGCGCATCACGGATTGCGCGTGAGCCGCGCGGGTGCGGCCAGCGGGTGTTCCTCGAAATGCTTGCGTATGCCCTGGACGATGGCATCGACCAGTTTGTCCTGGTAGTCCGGATCGTTGAGGCGTTTCTCTTCTTCGGGGTTGGAGATGAACGCGGTCTCGACCAGGATGGACGGGATGTCGGGTGCTTTCAGCACGGCGAATCCGGCCTGCTCGACACGTGCCTTGTGCAGGGTGTTGATGTCTCCGATCTCTTTCAATACTGCGTGCCCGACCTTGATGCTGTCGTTGATGGTGCTGGTCTGCGTCAAATCGATGAGCGTGCGCTTGAGCGAGGGATCCTTGACGTCGATGTTGACGCCGCCGATCAGATCGGCGTCGTTTTCCCGCTTCGCCAGCCAGCGTGCGGCGGCGGAGGTGGCGCCGTTTTCCGACAGCGCGAATACCGAAGATCCACGCGCATGCGGTTTGATGAAAGCGTCGGCATGCAGCGAGACGAAAAGATCGGCCTTCATCGCGCGCGCCTTGACCACGCGCTGCGCCAGCGGCACGAAGTAGTCGCCGTCGCGGGTGAGTACGGCGCGCATGTTTTCCTGGGCATCGATTTTCTGCTTCAGCTTTTTCGCCAGCGCAAGCGTGACGTCCTTTTCGCGCGTTCCGGATGCGCCGATCGCGCCCGGGTCCTCGCCGCCGTGACCGGCGTCGATCGCCACCGTGACGAGCCGCACATAGCGCGGTGCCTCCGGTACCGGCGGCGCGCGATCAACCGCAGCCGGCAGCGCCGGATACAGGTCGATCACCAGGCGATGTCCATACTGCTCAAGCGGCCGCAGGGCGAACACCGAGGGTTTGACCGGGGTTTTCAGATCGAGCACCAGACGCATCACGCCGGGGCGATTCATACCCACGCGCACCGCGGCGATATAGGGATCGTCGACCGCAAGCTGCGCCGCCAGCGCGTCGAGCGCGGGACCGGGGTCGACGCCTTCGAGATCGACGACCAGGCGCTCGGGATCGGTGAGACGGAAATATTTATGCACCACCGGCTGCGCCGCCTCGAGGGTGAGGCGGGTGTAGTCGGGCGACGGCCACAGCCGCGTCGCCGACAACTGCATCGCCTGGGTCACGCCCGACACCATCACCCCGCACAGCAGGATCAGCTTAAAGAGTCCTTGCAACATGCCTCCAGAAATTGTGCGCCGCGCGCGCTCGCGGCTTCACATTCGAACTCGCGTCCCTCGTCCGCGATGCACAGCCGGACGATCGCGTCCGCTGCCGGCAGCCAGCCAGCGGCCTTTTCCGGCCACTCGATCAGGCTCACCGCCCGTTCGTCCAGATCGCGGAACCCGGCATCCAGCCATTCGCGCGGGTCGTGCATACGATATAGATCAAAATGATACAGATCAAACCCGGGCAGTGCATAGGTTTCGGCCAGTGTGTAGGTCGGGCTCTTCACCCGGCCCGCGTAGCCCAGGGCACGCAGCAAGCCGCGTACCAGCGTCGTCTTGCCCGCGCCCAGATCACCTTCGAGATGGAGACACAGGCCCGGCCCCAGTTGCCGCGCCAGGCACGCGCCCAGCGCCAGTGTGGCAGCCTCGTCGGGCAAATGGCCGCGGCAGCGCGGGGTATCATCGAGCGCATGCATGCAGACGATCTATTCCGGCTGGGGCAAGACATCAGGCGCTGGGGGCGCGAACTGGGCTTTGCCG
>CAZOVQ010000037.1:0-12618 GCA_964583195.1 uncultured Thiobacillus sp. | reverse complement strand
CAGCATATCGGCAATCCGGCCAGACCTGTGGTCAACTCAGGCGACCGGGTACTGAAAGGCCAGTTGATCGGCGAGGCGGACGGAACGATCTCCGCGGCGGTCCACGCATCGAGTTCGGGCACGGTGGTTGCCGTCGAGCCGCGCACGGTGCCGCACGCCTCGGGACTGAGCGACCTGTGCATCGTCATTGAAACCGACGGGCGCGACGAATGGATCGCGCGCGAAGCGATCGCCTGGCGCGATCTCGCACCGGCCGATCTGCGCATGAAACTGCGCGACATGGGCCTGGCCGGTTTGGGCGGCGCGGTGTTTCCCAGCGCGGTCAAGCTCGACGCCGGCCCCGGTCACGCCTGCCCCACGCTCATACTCAACGGCGGCGAATGCGAACCGTGGATCACCTGCGACGATCTGCTGATGCGTCTCCATGCCGACGACATCCTGCACGGTGCGGCCATCATGCGGCATCTGCTCGGTTGCACCGAGGTGCTGGTCGGCATCGAGGCCAACAAGCCGGAAGCCATGGCAGCCATGCAGACCGCCGCCGCGAAGCTCGATTTCGCAGTCGAAGTCGTCGCGGTGCCTTCGATCTATCCCGGCGGCGGCGCCAAGCAGATGATCGAAACGCTCACCGGCAAGCAAGTGCCTTCGGGGAAACTCTCCACCGATATCGGCATTCAGGTGTTCAACGTGGGAACGGCCCATGCGCTGGCGCGTGCCGTGCTTGCCGGCGAACCGATGATCTCGCGACTGGTCACGGTCACCGGCCACGTGCTGCGGCCGCAGAATTTCGAAGCACTGATCGGCACGCCGATGCGCACCCTGATCGAACTGGCCGGCGACCGCGACGGCGCCACCGGCATCGTGATGGGCGGGCCGATGATGGGCGTGCCGATGCCCCGCCCCGACGTGCCCGTGGTGAAAGCGACCAATTGCATTCTGGTGCAATCGCGTGCGCTGTTCCCGCCGCCGCCTGCGGCCATGCCGTGCATCCGCTGTGTACGCTGCGCCGACGCCTGCCCCGCCGGACTGCAACCGCAGGAACTCTTCCGCTTCGCCCGCGCGGGCGACTTCGGGCGCGCACAGGAATACCACCTGTTCGACTGCATCGAGTGCGGCTGTTGCGACTACGTCTGCCCCAGCCACCTCCCGCTGGCAGATTACTACCGCTATGCCAAGAGCGAAATCTGGGCCCGCGAACGCGAAAAACGCGCCGCCGACCAGGCACGCGAACGGCACGAATTCCGGCAGTTCCGTCTGGAGCGCGAAAAACAGGAAAAAGCCGAGAAGCTCGCCGCCAAGGCCGCGGCCAAACGCGCGGAACTTGCCGCCGAAGCGCCGGCCGGCGCGGCCTCCGCCCTTGCGGATAGCGACGCGAAAAAGGCGCTGATCGCCGCCGCGCTCGCCCGCGCACAGGCGAAAAAAACAGAAGCCCTGCCGAAGAACACCGACCAACTCAGCCCCGAACAGCAGCGCGAAATCGATGAGATCGAAGCGCGGCGCGCTAGAATCCGCGAGCTGGCGCGCAAGCCGCTGGCATCCGGAGAAGACACCTGAAGCCCGACATGAGCGCCCCAACCACGCACGGCAACGACAGTGTCACCCGCATCATGGCCTGGGTGCTCGTCGCGCTCGTGCCCGGCATCGCTGTCCACGTATGGCTGTTCGGCCCAGGCATCCTCGTCACGCTCGCGCTCGCCACCTTCACCGCGGTGGCGGCCGAGACGGCGATGCTGAAGGCGCGCGGCTACCCGGTGCAGCCTTTTCTGGCAGACCTGTCGGCCGTCGTCACCGCCTGGCTTCTGGCGCTGTCACTGCCAACGCCCGCCCCCTGGTGGCTGATCGTCACCGGCACACTCGCCGCCATCGTCGTGGCCAAGCATCTCTACGGCGGGCTCGGGCAGAACATCTTCAATCCGGCGATGGTCGGCTACGCGGTACTGATCGTTTCGTTTCCGGCACAGATGACACAGTGGCCAGGGCCGGTCGAACTCACCGGTGCGCCGCTCACGCTGGCACAGAGCGCGGCAGCAGTCTTCGCTGGCGACCTGCCGCGCGCCACGCTCGATGCGGTGACCATGGCCACGCCGCTCGACACCCTGCGCACCGGACTGTTGCAGCAATACACGGTCGACGAAATCATGACGCGGCCAGTGTTCGGTCATTTCGGCGGCACCGGTTTCGAGTGGCTGGCTTTTGCCTTCTGGCTGGGCGGATTGATCCTGTGGGCGCGCCGCATCATCGGCTGGCACGCGCCCATGGCGTTTCTCGCCGGCCTGTGGCTGACGGCCGCCTTGCTGCACTTCTACGACGCGGGACGTTTCGCCTCTCCGGGCTTCCATTTCTTCGCCCCCTCGGTGGCACTGGCGGCGTTCTTCATCGTCACCGACCCGGTATCGGGGGCGACCACGCCGCGCGGCAAGCTGATTTTCGGCTTCGGCGCAGGCCTGCTTACCATCGTGATCCGTACCTGGGGCGGATACCCGGATGGCGTGGCCTTCGCCGTTTTGCTGATGAATCTCTGCGCGCCGCTGATCGACCATACCACCCAGCCGCGCGTCTACGGCGAAGCACGCGGCCGGGAGCCGGGCACATGAAGCTCGCCGGCGCCACCCGCAACGCGCTGCGCACGGGCGCCATCCTGCTCGTGTTCGCACTCGTCGGCACCGCCGTGCTGGCCTTCACCCACGGCCGCACCGATCCGATCATCGTTCGCAGCCAGCAGGCCGAGCGGCTCGCCCTCATTCAGCAGGTGTTGCCCGCCTCCCTTTACGACAACGACCTGCTCGCCAGCCGCATCGAAGTACCGCCGGACGACCGGCTCGGCACACGCCGGCCCTCGTCGCTGTGGGTCGCGCGCCTGCACGGCGCCTTCTCCGGCGTCGTGATCGAAGCCGTCGCCCCCGAAGGCTACGGCGGCGACATTTCGCTGCTTGTCGGCATCGACGCCCAGGGCCGGCTCACCGGCGTGCGCGTCGTCTCGCACCGCGAAACGCCCGGCCTGGGCGATTACATCGAACGCAGCAAGAGCGACTGGATCGAACAGTTCGTCGGCAAATCGCTACTTGCGCCCGAGCCCATGCGCTGGCGCGTGAAAAAGGATGGCGGCCTCTTCGATGCGCGCGCCGGCGCGACCATTACCCCGCGCGCCGTGGTCAAGGCGACCCGGAATGTGCTGGAGTACTATGCAAGGCATCGCGCGGCATGGGCCGCGCCGGTTACGGAAGGGCATGGCCGATGATGACGATGAGCGAATTCCTCACCCTGTTCCGCAACGGGCTGGACAAGCAGAACACCGGACTCGTGCAACTGCTGGGGCTGTGCCCGCTGCTGGCCATCAGCAACACGCTCGTCAATGCCCTGTCGCTGGGCCTGGCGACCATGCTGGTCATGGCCGCCTCCAGCGGCACCATTTCCGTCCTGCGCAACTTCGTGCCGCACGAAATCCGCATCCCCGTATTCGTGCTCGTCATCGCCGCGCTGGTCACGGTGATCGACCTCGCCATGAATGCCTTCGTACATCCGTTGTACCTGGTACTCGGCATTTTCATTCCCCTCATCACCACCAACTGCATCGTGCTGGCGCGCGCCGACGCCTTCGCCTCCAAGAATCGGCCACTGCACGGCGTGGTGGATGCGGTGGCCATGGGACTCGGTCTCACCCTGCTCCTGGCGGTGCTGGGTGCGATCCGCGAATTACTCGGTCAGGGCACGCTGTTTTCCGGCATCGAACTGGTGTTCGGCGCAGCCGCGAAACCGTGGGTGCTGCACCTGCTGCCCGACTATCAGGGCTTTCTGCTCGCCATCCTGCCGCCCGGCGCCTTCATTGTGCTGGGTCTGCTGATCGCCGCGCACAATGTCCACAAGGTGCGCGTCGAACGCCGCCAGCGCGCCGCCGCCCTTGCCGCCGCGTGAAACCGCCGTTGAAAAAGCGCGTACCCAAGCCGCGCAATCCCTACGTTGCTCTCGCCCTGCGGCGTGCCGCGGGCACGCACGACAAACCCGCCGCGGCAAGGCGTCAGGCCGAAAAGCGTGCGCTGAAAAAAGAACTGGCCGAACCATGAACGCCGGCAAGCGCCGCGAAATTTTCCTGCGGCTCGCCGCGGCCAATCCCCACCCCACCACCGAACTGGAATACTCGACTCCGTTCGAGCTGCTGGTGGCGGTGGTGCTGTCGGCGCAATCCACCGACCGCGGCGTGAACCTCGCCACGCGGCGTCTGTTTCCGATCGCCCACACGCCCGAAGCCATGCTCGCGCTGGGCGAAGCGGGCCTGGCGGACATCATCCGGACCCTCGGCCTCTACAAGAGCAAGGCGCGACATATCGTCGCCGCATGCAAAATGCTGGTCAACCTGCACGGCAGCCAGGTGCCGCACGACCGCGCCGCGCTCGAAGCCCTGCCCGGCGTTGGCCGCAAGACCGCGAACGTGATACTGAACACCGCCTTCGGTGAACCGACGATGGCGGTCGACACGCACATCTTCCGCGTCGCCAACCGCATGGGGCTCGCCCCCGGCAAGACCGTGCTGGAAGTGGAACAGAAACTGCTCAGGCATGTACCCCGGGAATTCCGGCTCGACGCGCATCACTGGCTGATTCTGCACGGCCGCTACACCTGTCTCGCCCGCAAGCCGAAATGTGCCGACTGCCTCGTCGCCGACCTGTGCGAATACCGCGACAAGCGCTGGCCCGAACCCGCAACCGATGGCGCCCCGACCGCTGCATCCCCCCGCCCCGTCCCCAGGCGCGGAAGCGGCGGCAAACGCCGGGCCGCGACCACGCGCATCGGCTGATGTTCACCCCCAGCCGCGCGCAGGCGCGCCGGTTCTTCTTCGACGTCTGGGCGAAGTACCGCGCCGGGCAGCCGCTGGCGGGCGCCGAACAGCCGGCGCTGGAAGTGCTGCTGGCGCATCCGGAATACCACGCGCTGCTGTCCGACCCCGACCGCCACCTCGACCGCGACTATCCCCCCGAAGCCGGCGAGACCAACCCGTTCCTGCACCTGGCCATGCATCTGGCCCTGGCCGAACAGCTCGCACTCGACCAGCCGCCCGGCATCGCCGAGCGCTACCGCCGTCTGCTGCAGACCCACGGCGACGCGATGCGCGCCCAGCACTCCGTCATCGACTGCCTGGGCGAAACGATCTGGCGCGCCCAGCGCGACGCCGCCCCCTTCGACGCGGCGGTTTATCTGGCCTGCCTCGATCGCCTGTCCGGCGCGCGGGCGGATCGGGGCTGAACCGCGCCGGCACGAAAAAAGGCCCGACACCCTACATTTTCTGGCCATTCCGTCGATACAGCCGTTGAGAGCCCGGCAGCTACGCTGAATTTCCTGCGTTTGGGGCGAAGCGGATATATCGATGACCCAAGTGGAACAACTCAAGATCGGCGACCATTTGCCCAGCCCCCGCGGCGTGGCGCTGGCCGTCCTGGAACTGTCGCGCCGCGATAACGTGACGCTGGGTGAGATCGCGCGCGTCGTCCAGACCGACCCCGCGCTTTCCTCCCGCCTCATCCGGCTCGCCAACAGCGGCTCGATGATCGCCCGCCCGGTCGTATCGCTGCAGGAGGCGGTGGTGCGCCTCGGCATGGCCTCGGTGCGCCAGCTTGCGCTCGGATTTTCCCTGCTCGACCAGTATCGGGCCGGCAACTGCGCCGCTTTCGATTACGCGAGCTACTGGTCGCATTCACTGCTGATGGGCCTGTCGATGCAGGCCCTGGGCGAACGCGTGCGGGTCGCGCCGACGGACGAACTCTTCGTCTGCGGCCTGCTCGCGCAAATCGGCCGGCTGGCGCTGGCGACCGCCTACCCTGCCGAATACGACGAGGTACTGCGTGCCTGCCAGGAAAACGCCGCACTGTCGCTGGCCGAGCGCGAACGCGCCGCCCTGGAGATCGACCACAACGAGCTTGGCACCGTCATGCTGAGCGAATGGGGTATCCCGAAAATTTTCACCGACCCCCTGTCATGCTACGAAGAAGACGACCCGCCCGCCTGCGCGAGCGATTCGCGCGGCCAGAGCATGCTGCGGATGCTGCGATTGTCGCACCGGCTCGGCGACCTCGGACTGGCGAGCGAAGAAGCGCGGCCGAAACTGGCGCGCGAATGGCTCGCGCAGGCCACCGCGCTCGACATGACACCGGAACAGGCCAACCCCTTCATCGACAAACTGATCGCGAGCTGGAAGGAGTGGGGCGAACTGCTCAAAATCCCCACCGTCGTGCTGCCGCCTTTCGAGGAAATCAGCCGGGGACAGGCAGCGCCGCGCGAGGACGAAACGCCGCTGCACATCGTCGTCGCCGACAGCAACGCCTTCAGCCGGCGCAAGACGATGGCGCTCCTGGTCGAAAACAGCGCCCATATCGTCTACCCCGCCGACAACGGCAACGCCGCGCTGGCGCTGGCGATGGAAGTGCTGCCGCAGGTCATCGTCGCGCACGACAACCTGACCGGTCTCGACGGCCCCGAACTGTGTCAGGCCCTGCGCGAAACCGAGGAAGGACGGCGCATGCACATTCTCCTCATGTCGGACGAGCACGACGAAGCACGGCTCATCCGCGCCTACGAAGCCGGCGCCGACGGCTACGCCCCCGCCACCCTCGGCGCGAAAGGCCTGCGCACCCGCCTTGCCGCCGCGCAGCGCCTGGTGCGGCTGCAAAGCGCCTGGGAAAAAGACCGCGCGCAACTGCGCCAGACCGCGGCCGAGCTGGCCGTGGCCAACCGCCGCCTGGCGAACGCCGCGCTGACCGACCTGCTCACCGGCCTGCCCAACCGCCGCTCGGCGATGGACCAGCTCGAACAGGCCTGGAGCGCGGCGTTGCGCGCCGGACAGCCGCTATCGGTGATGGTGCTCGACATCGACCACTTCAAGCAGATCAACGACACCTACGGCCACGCCGCCGGCGACCACGTGCTGCGCGAAGTGGCCGATGCCCTGCGGCAATCGGCGCGGCGCGGCGACAGCGTGTGCCGCATCGGCGGCGAGGAATTCCTGGTCATCTGCCCCAACACCGATCTCAAGGCCGCGATCCTGTCCGCCGATCGCCTGCGCGCCACCCTGGCTGCGCGCGCCATCGTCGTCGGCGACACCACGCGCCACGTCACCATCAGCATCGGGGTGGCCGCGCGTCACGACAACACCGCCGAAGCCGACGCCCTCGTCAGCCTCGCCGACCAGGCCCTGTACGCGGCGAAACAGGGCGGCCGCAACCGCATCAACGCGCGCTGAGTCCGCTCAATATTTGATCTGCAGGCCCGTTTGTCGGGAAAAGTACATCGCCAGGTCGGCCATGTCCGCGTCCGACAGGTTCTCGACCTGCCCCGCCATCAGCGGATTCTTGCGCTTGCCCGACTTGTAGGCCTTGAGCGCGTGATACAGGTAGTCGCGATGCTGGCCGGCCAGTCGGGGAAACGAGGGCACGCTGCTGTTGCCGTCGGCGCCATGGCACGCGGCGCAGGCCGCGGACTTGGCCTTGCCCGCTTCGGCATTGCCCGCCGCGTTCGCCGGCTGCGCGAATCCCAACGCCGCGGCAAGGAGAAGGAAAGGTGGCATTTTCATACGTGCTCCTCGATCAGTTGGCCGGGCCGCTGTACGACGAGGCGTAATACGCGGCGAGATCCTCCACGTCCTGCTCGGACAGGCTGCCGGCGATCCCCACCATGCTGGGATGGGAACGCTCGCCGCTCCGATAGGCTTTGAGCGCCGCCACGATATAATCCGCGTGCTGGCCACCGAGCTTGGGCACGCTGTACACGTCGGGATACGCCGTGCGCCAGCCGGGGATGCCGTGACAACCGGCGCACATCGAGGTTTTGAGATATCCGGCCTTGGGGTCGCCTGCCGCCCGAGCCGGCACGGCCAACGCCATCAGCACGGACGCGCACAGCGTCATCGTGGTGAGTTTCATCTTCCTCGCTCTCTCTCTGGTTGGGGGATCGCTGGTCCCCGTCTTGCCGCAGGGCTCACGCGGATTATAAGGCCGGATGCCTCGTCCAGGACAGGACGCTCATACGGATTTTCCTTTCACAACAATAAGTTATAACGTTATTTTCTAATATGCTACTGGAGCTTGCGTGATCGATTTCAAGGCCTGTCCACTCTGGCTATACCGCCTGTTTCCCTTTCTGCGCTGGGCGCCCGAGGTAAGCGCTACGACACTGCGCGCCGACGCCCTCGCCGCGCTGACCGGCGCGATGATTGTCCTGCCGCAGGGCGTGGCCTTCGCGCTCATCGCCGGCCTGCCGCCGGAATACGGCCTGTACGCAGCGATGCTGCCGGCGATCGTCGCCGCCTTGTGGGGGTCGAGCCGGCATCTGGTGTCGGGGCCTACCACGGCCATTTCCATCGTCGTGTTCGCTTCGGTGAGCCCCCTGGCCGAACCCGGCAGCGCGCAGTTCATCGCCCTGGTGCTCACGCTCACCTTCCTCACCGGACTGATCCAGCTGGCGATGGGGCTGGCGCGGCTCGGCACCCTGGTCAACTTCATCTCGCACACGGTCATCATCGGATTTACCGCAGGCGCGGCCCTGCTCATCGCCTCCAGCCAGATCAAGAATTTCTTTGGTCTGGACATTCCGCGCGGCGCGCATTTCCACCAGGTGCTGCTTCACTTCGGCAGCCACATCTTGGACATCCAGCCGTGGGTGCTCGCGGTCAGCGCGATCACCCTGATCTCGGGCATCCTCGCCAAACGCTATCTGCCCAGGCTGCCCTACATGATCGTCGCCATGGTCATCGGCAGCCTCGCTGCGGCGTGGATCAACGCGCGCATCGGCGCCGACGCTTCCGGCCTGCGCACCGTCGGCGCGCTGACGGCCTCGTTCCCACCGATATCACTGCCGGATTTCTCGCTGGTGGCGATCAAGACGACCGTATTCCCGGCGACGATCATCGCCATCCTGGCGCTCACCGAAGCCGTCGCCATCGCGCGCTCGGTCGCAATCAAATCCGACCAGCGCATCGACAGCAATCAGGAATTCATCGGCCAGGGCCTCTCCAACATCGCCGGCAGTTTTTTTTCCGCCTACGCGTCGAGCGGCTCGTTCAACCGCAGCGGCGTGAACTACGCCTCGGGCGCGAAAACGCCGCTCGCCGCCGCGCTCTCGGCGGTCTTACTGCTCGCCATCGTGCTGCTGGTGGCACCGCTTGCCGCCTATCTGCCGGTAGCGGCGATGGCGGCGATCCTGTTCATCGTGGCATGGAGCCTGATCGATATTCACCACATCCGCGAAATCGTCAAACGCCACCCGCGCGAACGCATCGTCCTGGCAATCACCTTCTTCGGTACCCTGATAGACCTGGAAAAAGGCATATTCCTGGGCATTCTGGTATCGCTCGTTTTCTATCTGTACCGCACCTCGCAGCCCTCCCTGCGCGAACTCGCCCCGCTCAAATCCGAACTCGGCGATCCCCGGCGCAAATTCGTCCGTGCCGGAGCGGACGCCCCCGCCTGTCCGCAAGTGGCGATGCTGCGCGTCGAAGGCTCGATTTTTTTCGGCGCCGTCGAACACGTGCAGCTGAGCCTGCGCAACGTCGACGAAGCCGACCCGGCGAAAAAACACCTCATGCTTTTTTCGCGCGCCGTCAACTTCATCGACCTGGCCGGCGCCGAGATGCTTTCCAAGGAAGCCGTGCGCCGCCGCAAACTCGGCGGCAGCCTGATTCTGGTCGGCGTACAGCACGGCTTTTACGACATGCTCGATCGCGGCGGACAGGCCGATGCAGTCGGACGTGAAAACATCTTCGATCGCAAGGGCGAAGCGATCGAGGCCGTCTACCGCAGACTCGACAACGATATCTGTCGCAACTGCACGGCACGGATTTTCCACGAATGCCAGACCGCACTGCCGGACGGCACGCCGCGCGCGGACTGAATCCGGCATCAAAAGCGCACTGCCCGCCGGATTCAGGGGCCCCCGTTCACGCAATCCGCCAGGCAGGGTTTCGATACTTGCATCCGCCGCCATACCCAGGGCGGCGTCGGCGCGGCGTCCTGCCACAGGCCGAGGCGGGCGCGACGGGCCTCGCGCTGCGCTTCCCGCAGGTCGGGGCGGCTTTGGTGACGGGTCGATGTCCAGGCGAGTCCGCGCCGCACCAGTTCCGAGTCGACCGGTCGCGCGTCCACCTGTAGCCGGCCCACCTTGCGGCCATAGCTGTCGGTGGCGACGATTTCCAGCGTCGCCCGGCGCTTGAGCGCCAGCGCCTTCAACGCGCGGGTGGCGGCTTCGCCGTAGGCCTGATCCGATTCGGGTGCGTCGATGTCGGCCAACCTGGCCTTCAGAAAAACACGCGATGCAGCGCGGGGGTGATCAGGCTTGAACAGCACGGTATCGCCGTCGATCACGACGATGACGACGCCGGCGAGCGTTTCCGCGCGCACCCCGCCGAAGGCGAGGAGCAGCAGTACACACAGCAGCGCTCTCAACCGGCGAGCATTTCTGCGGCATGCCGCCGCGTGGTGGCGGTGATTTTCAGCCCGCCCAGCATGCGCGCGATTTCTTCCACCCGCGCTGTTTCATCCAGCCGTTCGATGTTCGACGAGACGAAGCCGGCGCCGCTGCGTTTGCTCACGCGAAGGTGCTGCGCGCCGCGCGCCGCAACCTGCGGCAGATGGGTGATGACCAACACCTGGCGGGTCTGGCCGAGCGCCGCCAGCCGCCGGCCGACTGCCTCGGCGACGCTGCCGCCGATGCCGACGTCGACTTCGTCGAAAATCAGTGTCGGCACGCCGGCCGCGCCCGAGCGCGCGGTCTGGATCGCCAGGCTGATGCGCGACAATTCGCCGCCGGAAGCCACTTTGCCAAGCGGCCCGGGCGGCAGGCCGGGATGGCTGGAAACCAGGAAGGTCACGTCCTCCAGACCGTGCGCGCGCGGTTCAACAACAGGCGACAAAACAATGTCGAGGCGCCCGCCGGCCAGCGCCAGTTCTTGCATCGCCGCCGTCACCTGCTGCGACAATGCGGCGGCGGCCTTGCGGCGCTGCGCGCCGAGCTCTTTCGCGTCGATTTCGTAGCACGCCCAGGCGGCGTCCTCGGTTGCCTTCAGCGCATCGGCGTCGTCACCGGCGGCGAGTTCGGCCAGCCGCGCCTGGAACGCTTGCAGCAAGTCGGGCAGCACCTCGGGCTGTGCGCGGTGCTTGCGCGCCAGCCGATGCATGTCGGCAAGCAGGCGGTCGAGGTCGGCGAGGCGTCCAGGGTCGGGATTCAGGTTGTCGGCGTAGCGGCGCAACGCGTGCACGGCTTCGGCGACGACGGCGCTCGCCGAATCCAGCAGCGTGGCCACGTCCGCAAGGCTGTCGTCCAGCGTCTGCATGGCACCAAGCCGCGCGCGCATTTCCCCGAGGTGGGCGGATACCGCCGCTTCGCCCTCGTCGAGCCCTTCGATCAGCGCCTGGCTGCCTTCGATCAGCGTGGTGACGTGCGCCAGCCGTGCGTGCTCGGTTTGTATCGCGTCCCAGTGCGAAAGCGCATCACCCATCGCGCACAATTCCTCCACCGCCAGGATCAGACCTTCACGCTCGATCTGCCGCGCCTGACCGTGGCTTTCGGCATCCAGACGCCGCTGCCGCGCCATCTGCCAGGCGTGCCAGGCCGCACTCACGGCGGCCGCCCGTGGCTGCGCGCCGGCGTAGGCGTCGAGCAGCTCGCGCTGGGTTTGCGCGCGCAGCAGCGCGTGATGCGCGTGCTGGCCGTGGATGTCGAGCAGGAATTCGGCGGCTTCCTTCAGTTGCGCGAGCGGCGCGGCACTGCCGTTGACGAAGGCGCGCGAACGGCCGCCGGCGTCGATCACCCGGCGCAGGATCAGCGTGCCGTCGTCGCAGGCGAAGCCGGCCCGGTCGAGCCAGGCCGCGACGCCGGGCAGGCCGTCGATGGCGAATTCGGCGGTGATTTCCGCGCGCGCGGCGCCCTGCCGCACCACCCCGCCTTCCGCGCGGTCGCCCAGCGCCAGCGCCAGGGCGTCGACGAGGATGGATTTGCCGGCACCGGTCTCGCCGGTAAGCACGGTCAGCCCCGGCGCGAAATCGAGTTCGACCGATTCGACCAGCAGATAATTGCGTATGGACAGATGAGCGAGCATGAACTGCTCAGAGTTTTTTGCCCCAGTGCAGCTTCTGCCTCAGGGTGTCGTAATAACTGTAGGCGTGCGGATGCAGCAGGGTGACGGGACGGCTCGCGCGGGTGATCCAGACGTGGTCGCCGTTTTGCAGATCGAAATGATGCTGGCCGTCGAAGTGCACGCGCGCGTCGTCGGCATGGGTGAGGGCGAGTTCGATGCGCGAATGGCTGCTGACGACGATGGGCCGCGCCGACAGGGTGTGCGGGCAGACCGGCACCAGCGCCACCGCTTCGAGCGTGGGGTGAACGATGGGGCCACCCGCCGACAGCGCATACGCCGTGGTGCCTGTGGGCGTGGTGACAACCAGGCCGTCGGCGCGCTGGCTGTAGACGAATTCGCTGTTGATGGAAATTTCCAGGTCGATGAGCCGGCCCGAGCCGCCCTTGCCCAGCACCACGTCGTTGAACGCCGTGCCTTCGAATACACGCTCACCGGCGCGGCGGATCTGGCCGTTCAACAGGATGCGTTCTTCCGCGACATACTGGCCGGAAAGAATCTCGGCG
>CAZOVQ010000036.1:5817-12672 GCA_964583195.1 uncultured Thiobacillus sp. | reverse complement strand
AAGGCGCGGCGTGAGCGGCTGGCAACCCCAGCGCACAGACAAGCAGACTTGCAAGTGTTTTGCGATACATGGTCGTCTCCAGATTGAGGATTCGCGCAGGACGTTTGAACGAACCCTGTTGGTCGAATCAGTGCGATGTGCGGCGGCGTGCGGCCATAAACCCTATCAACCCCAACCCGGCCAACATCATGGCCCAGGTTTCGGCTTCGGGGACGGGGGCAATTTCGACGTCGACCCAGACGGCCTTGTGGTCGGAACTGGGCAGGCCGGAGAACAGACCGACGTTATTGAAGGTGCCAACCAGATCGAAGAGTTCGCCGGTGTTGTTCCTGTCCGTGGGGTTGCTGTCCACGGGCCAGAACACGCCGCCGCTCACGACTTTGCCGAGGGTGTTCGAGGGCAGGACGTAATCGACGCGCAGGTTGCCCGGCGCCGCATCGTTGAAGTCGGCGGTGTCGAATTTCGGGTCGCCGATGTGGTTGGCGCTGGCGCTGCCGTTGTTGTTCGGATCGGTCGCGGCCTGCGTGCCTCCCGCCGATTCCGGCGCGAAATTTGCGTTGACCGTTTCGGCATCGAGCAGTTGCCGAATCGCGTTCTGAAAGGAATCGCCATCGTTGGGGTCGGCGTTGTAGTCACCGGCGATGACAAATTTTGCCCCCGCCGCCAGCCCGCCTCTGCCGCCCTGGTCGTCGTAGATGTAGTCTGCGCCTTCGACGTAATCCTTGAAGAAACGGATTTCGTCGTGGTTGCGTTTGCCGTTGCGATCCTCGGCGCCGTCGAATACGGGCGGCGTCGGGTGCGCCGCGAGGAAATGCACGTCCTGGCCACCAATTTTCAGGGTGATGTCGACATGGTTCTTGGAGGACAGCCGCAGCGCGCCGATTTCGTCGGCGCTGTAGAAGCTGGAAAGATTGTTCGCGCCGGGCGTCGGATCCTGGGTCAGCAGATTGCCCGGCATGTCTTTCCAGAGAAAATTCTGGAACGTGCGCACGCCGACGATTTCGTATTTCGAGTAGATCGTGAAACCGAACTGGCCGGCGAAATTGCCGAATCCGAAAGCGTCGTTGCCCCCGCCCACCGAGCCGTTGTTGTCGAGGTCGAAGCCGCTGGCGATGCCGGTATTGGTCGTGGGGGTGTAGCGGTAGTCGAACGAGATGCCGGCTGTACTGCCGCGCACGGAATTGCCATGCGGCACGGATAGGAAGTTGTCCTGGAACAGCTGCGAAGCCCTGCTGGAGAACCCTAGCGGGGTAGGCGTGCTGCTGCTGCCCGGCACGCCGGCAGCGTCGAAATCGAATTCGTTCACCAGCAGCACATCCGGATTGACGCGCTGGATGATCTCGGCGACGTTGTGCGCCTGCTGGATCCGGTTGGCGATGGTTGCGCTCACGCCGACCGCATTGGGGTTGGCAAGATCGCGCAGCAGATCGCCGCTGACATTGCGATTGAGCGAAGCGTTGAAGGTGGAAAAACGTACCGTTTCGGCCTGGGCACTTGCCGCGGTTGCGAGGGCGACGACGGCGCCGAGGTAAACCGGTGTAAGGGAAAAAGCAGCTCGGGTCATTTGGAGTCCTTGAAGAAAATATTTCTCTTTCCCGGCACGGCGCGTAGTGCGCCGCACCGGATTCGGTGTGGTGCGGGGTTTATCCCGGATAATCGATTGGGACGCGAGCGGGCGGCGAGGCGTTGCCAACGGCCGGTGCGACGTAGGGCGGGAATACCTTCCCGCCGCAACGCACCGTGGGATGGCCGGGGTGTCGGCAAGGTGTTGCCGACCTACTGCCTGGTTCGCCGGTCTCTGGGCCAACGCGTCTGATCCACCGATCATTCCGGGACTGCAAAATGGCTAATGGACAATTTGGGATCATTTCAGGTTCATGCAGTTGGCGTAGTAGCTCGTGGTCGCGGGCCAGTCGCTGAAAACACCCAGAACGCCGATTTTCCGTGCGAGCACGTCGAGGACGGTCATCACGTCTCCTTCGCGCGAAATCGCCGGGTCTATCGTCTGGTAATAGAAACCGTTGTTGCCGTCGGCGAGCACGCCCGAGCGTTCGACCGTCCAGGCGATGATGTCGAGGCCGGCCGCCCTGGCGTTTTGCGCATAGACGGAGGGAACGATCCTGCCCGTCCCATCGTGGTCGAGCAGCGCAAACAGGGGCGGCGCCACGATGCGGATGCCTTCGGCCCTGTAGCCATCGAGTTCGGCGGCACCGGGCAAGTCCGCGACCGTTTCGGCATCGTCGAGAAAAACCGCCTGCCTGCCGAAGGCGGGTTCGTGCCTGATCCAGTAACGCACGTCGCGGATGTCGAAGGACTGCGCCCACACGTCACGCGGCGGTACGTTCATCGCCTTGTACTCGTCGATCATCTGCTGCGCATAGTCCTCCTGGCTGTAGTCGGGATTGCCGTCGCCGTCGCTGTCAAAGGGCATGGGCACGACCGGCGATTTCAGCTCCGGGGTCATTTTCACGCCCAGTTTTTTGAACAGCGCAATGCTCTCCTTGTGGCTCATCAGGCTGCCGCTGCTGGGCCCGGCATACAGGTCGGTGCGGAAGCTGGCGGTGCCGCCAAGAAACTCCTGCGGGGTGGTGGCGCGCGGGTTGAAGGCATCCATCTTGCCGCGCAGGGTCTTGAATTCCGCCAGCGTGATGTCGCTGGTGCGGCATTCGGCGCTGGCCGGCGACAGCAGCGTGCCGTCGGCGTCAAAGGTCGCCGGCACGAACGGGCGGGTACATCGCGCAGCCAGCGGCGTCACCAGAATATTGGTCGTCGTGGCCAGGTCGTTCTGCGCGTGGCGGCATACCAGCTGCTTGTCGCGGGTGAACGTCACGTCGCATTCGACGATGCCTGCGCCCATGCGCGCGGCTGCTTCGTAGGATTCGCGGGTGTGTTCGGGAAATTGCAGGGCTGCGCCGCGATGGCCGATGGAAAAATCACGCTTGCGGAAAGGGCCGCTGGCACAGCGTTCGAGCGTGCGCTTGAGCTTGCCCTCGCGCATGTCGTCGACCAGGAAAAACGGGCGCGGTCCCAGCTGTACCGCTTGCGACGCGGCACGGGCGGAATCGCGATGCGGGCCGTGGCCGTTCGGCTCGTCGGCGGCAGCAGGCAGGCTTGCGGCGAGCAGCCCGGCGCAAACGAGGAATTGACGGGAACGTGACAGGACAAGCATGGTTTCTCCCCTGAATGGATGGACGGTTGGACGGACAGCCTATTTCCCTTGTCTGGCACCCTCATGACGCCGGATATGAGCCGTCCGGCCCCCCGCACGGGAAACCCTGCCCTCCGCGGGGTAGCCGGCGCGGCAGACGCTCCTACAATCGGCGCATGAACGCCTTCGCATCGCTACGTTTTGTCAACGGTTTTGCACGCCTGCCCGAGGATTTCCATGCGCGCGTCGGGACGACGCCGGTGCCCGACCCCATCCTGATCTGCCACAGTCCGCAGGCGCAGGCCCTGCTCGGTCTGCCGGACGACGCCTTCGCGCACCGCGAAACGGTCGAGACGCTGGCGGGCAATCGTCTGGCCCCCGGCATGGAACCGGTGGCCGCGCTCTACGCCGGGCATCAGTTCGGCCATTACGTGCCGCAGTTGGGCGACGGCCGCGCAATCCTGCTCGGCGAAGCGCAGGGCTCCGACGGCCGGGGCTGGGAAATCCAGATCAAGGGAGGCGGACGCACGCCTTACTCGCGCGGCGGCGACGGCCGGGCGGTGCTGCGCTCCAGCATCCGCGAGTTTCTCTGTTCCGAAGCCATGCATGCGCTCGGCATACCCACCACGCGCGCGCTGGCGCTGGTCGGCAGCCCCCTGCCGGTCTGGCGCGAGGAGGAGGAAACCGCCGCGCTGGTCACCCGGCTCGCGCCGAGCTTCGTACGCTTCGGCTCGTTCGAGGTGTTTTATTACCGCAATCACTTCGCGCCGCTGCGCACCCTGGCCGATTTCGTGATCCGGCGCCACTTTCCCGAATTCGCCGCGCTGGATGAGCCCTATCCGGCCTTCCTGCACGAAGTGGCAACGCGCACCGCCGAACTCATGGCGGCCTGGCAGGCCGTGGGCTTCGCGCATGGGGTGATGAACACCGACAACATGTCCATCCTCGGCCTCACGCTCGACTACGGCCCCTTCGGCTTTCTCGACGCCTTCGATCCCGGCTTCGTCTGCAACCATTCCGACAGCCACGGCCGCTACGCCTTCGATCAGCAGCCCGACGTCGGCGCGTGGAACGTGACGAAGCTCGCGCAGGCGCTGGTGCCGCTGATGTCGGTGGACGCCGCCTCCAGCGCCATCCAGGACTACCCGCATATCTTCAGCCGCGCCTATGCGGCGCGCATGGCCGCGAAGTTCGGGCTGACGCCGCATGACGGCAGCCAGGGCCTGATCCTCGACGCGCTCAACCTGCTGGCCGCCAACCGCGTCGACTACACCATCTTCTTCCGCCGCCTGTGCGACTTCGACAGCACGCCCGGCGCGGCCAACGCCGCCGTGCGCGACCTGTTCCTGGACTGCGAGGACTACGACTTCTGGGCCGCGCGCTACGCCGCCGCGCTGCGCGCAAGCGGCGTTCCGGACGCCGTCCGCGGCGCCGCCCTGCGCGCGCTCAACCCCAAATACATTCTGCGCAACCATCTGGCGGAAACCGCCATCCGCCGCGCCGTCGACCAGCGCGACCATTCCGAGGTCGCGCGCCTGCATGCGCTGCTGTCGCGTCCCTGCGACGAACAGCCGGAATTCGAAGCCTACGCAGCCGAACCGCCGGATTGGGCACGCAGGATTGAGGTAAGCTGCTCGTCGTGAAATTCGCCTCCGGACTCGCAATCTTTCCGCTCGCGCTCCTGCTCGCCGGATGCGCAAACCAGACCATCCAGCGTCGGGACGGCCAGACCAGCGTCCGCGAATTCAGCCTTTCGAATCTTGCCAAGAGCGACATCGACAACGTCGCCGAAATCCATCAGCGGGAAGTTCTCGCCAGCTTGCGCACGCTGACGCTCAAGCTTTACCGCCGCAATCCTGCCGAGTGGCGGAAATCCGGCCACGCCAGCGCCGAGGCCGCGACCGACGCGCTGTTCCGGCCGACCATGCACTGGAATCTCGAAACGCGCCGCAATGCCGACTGGCGCGACACGCTGCGCGCGCCCTGGCGCGCGGATTACGCCGGCGACCGGGTGCAGGCGCTGATGTGGGGTCTGCTGTGCATGCACATGGCCGCCTATGGCGACCGCACCGAGTTCTACCTGCTCACCGAGCTCGATGCGCAAAAGCTCTACAACGCGGCGCGCAACACCGAAGCGGTGGTATGGAAACTCGCCCAGGCGCGCGACCCGCAGGGCACGCCGGTGCTGCTTGCGAACGGCACTGACGCCGACGGCGTGCCCAATCTCAGCTTCGAACGCGAATTCGGCAGGCTCATCGGCATACAGGACACGCTCGCGCGCATCGTCGAGGACAAGAGCAGCCGCGCCATCCGCTTCGGCGTCGTCAACGTGGCGTCGCTGATCTTTCTGCCGATCTGACGCTGACGCGCGCGGCGAATCGTCCTCTACCTCAGGCCGCGTCCCGCAGCCCCTTCCGGTATTTGTTCAGGTCACGCACGTTGTCGAAGGGCACGCCCAGAAGATGCGACAGGTTGCGCAGGATGCTGCCGACGACGCGGTTCTCCCAGGCGTCATCGAAGTGGATCTGTTCGTCGAGCCAGTGTTGCAGCCATTCGGGGTCGGGCAGGCGCGACTGGATCGTGTCGCGCGGATAGAGTGCCTCGTTGACGTGCAGGTTGGTGGGGTGCAGCGGCTTTTCCGAGCGTTTGGCCGACGCCATCAGAAAACCGGTCCGGGCGAAGGCGGCCGCCACTTCCTGGCCGCCCATATGCAGCGCGCGCTTCATGTATTGCAGGTAGGCGCCGCCGTGGCGCGCCTCGTCGCGCGAGATCGTCTCGTAGATGTGCTTGATGACCGGCTCGGCATGCCAGGCGGCGGCGCATTTGTACCACTGCGTCAGGCGCACTTCGCCGCAGAAATGCAGCATCAGCGTTTCCATCGGCGGCGCCGGATCGAAGGGAAAGCGGATCGCGTGCAGCTCCTCCTCGGTCGGCGCGTATTCGGGGCGGAAGCGGCGCAGGTATTCCATCAGCACCAGCGCGTGCTTCTGTTCCTCGTAGAACCAGATCGACATGAAGGCAGAGAAGTCGCTGTCGTGCACGAAATCGCGCAGAAACATCTCCGTCGCCGGCAGCGCGGCCCATTCGGTGATGGCATTCATCTTGACGGTAAGCGCGGCTTCGTCGCTCAGTTTGTCGCCGTCGAACGCCGCCCACGGGATATCCGTCTCCATGTTCCAGCGGGCGCGTTCCATGGATTTGAAGAGATCGATGTAGAGCATGAGCGATTCGCCTCGCTTCCGCAGAAGCGGTCTAGCTTAACGTAAAACAAGGCACAGCGTTGACCGCATCCCCCTGGTGGAACTACCAGGCAATCGACCAAGCCCGCAAGCGGGCAAGTCGCTGCTTGTCTCCCGCAAGCGGGGCCGGGGTGGGGGAAACCGTCATGGCGAATCGCCGTTTCATCTTTCGCGGCTGCGAGTCGGCATGACGGTTAGGCGGAATCGCATCTGCCGGCCAGATGCCTGGAGCGCATTGCGCAGCTCAGCGCAGCAGGAGCAGCGGCACTTTCGACTGGCGGATCAGCCGGGTGGTGGTGCTGCCGACGAGGAATTCGCGGATACGGGAATGGCCCCAGGCGCCCATCACGATCAGGTCGATGGCGTGTTCGGCGCGGTAACCACACAGCACTGTCTCCACCTGCCCGTGCAGCAGCTTCGCGGTAACGGCAAAACCCGCGTTTTCCAGCGTCGTGCGCGCCCAGTCGA
>CAZOVQ010000036.1:0-5804 GCA_964583195.1 uncultured Thiobacillus sp. | reverse complement strand
GCTGCGCGCGCGCTTCCGGCCTGTCGGCGCCTGCCATCACCACATCGCAGGGCAGGCCGCGAAACAGCGGGCTTTTCGCCGCCATTTCGACTGCCTTGCGGGTGCTGTCGCTGCCGTCGAAGGCAACCATGATGCGGCGCGGCGCGGCGAAGTCGCCGGGGACGACGAGTATGGGGCGATGCAGGGTGCGCACCACGTTTTCCAGATGACTGCCGATGTGTTCGCCGAGCCGGTCGCCCGCTTCGCCCTGACGGCCCATCACCAACAGGCGAATCTCCGACTCCAGTTCGCGCAGGGTGTCGACCAGCTCGCCGTGGCGCTGCCGGCTGGTCGGATTCGTCGCGCCATCGGCAATGGCGCGTTCGCGCGCGGCTTCGAGCATGATCCGACCCTGTTCCAGTTCCAGCCGGCCGCGTTTTTCGTCGAGTTCGGCAAGCGCTTGCAGCAGGTGCTCGCGGCTGCCCAGGCCGATGTTGCCGCTGAGGTCGGGCTGCACCGGGTGTTCGGACTTGCCGAGCACGTGCAGGAAATCGAGCGGTGCGTCCATGCGCCGGCTGGCCCAGGCGGCATAGTCGCACACCGCCACGCTGATGCGCGATCCGTCGACACAGGCGATGACATGCGACATGGCTATTCTCTCAATGGCTCAGCAGATTATCCACCGCACCCGGTTTGTCGTGCACCGCGAAGCGGTCGACGATGGTGGCGCTGGCTTCGTTCAGGCCGACGACTTCGACCGCCGTGCCCTCGCGGCGGAATTTCAGAACCACCTTGTCGAGCGCGCTCACCGAGGTAATGTCCCAGAAGTGCGCCTGCGTGAGGTCTATCGTCACCCGCTCGACGGCTTCCCTGAAATCGAAGAAATCGACGAACTTGTCGGCCGAGGCGAAGAAGACCTGGCCGTGCACGATGTAGCGGCGGTGCCTGCCGTCGGTGTCGAGCACGGATTCGACGTATTTGTACTGCGCAACCTTGTTGGCGAAGAATATCGCCGCCAGCAGCACGCCGACGAACACGCCGATGGCCAGATTGTGCGTGGCGACGACCACGGTCACGGTGCCGAGCATGACGATGCTGCTGCTCGCCGGGTGCTTCCTCAGATTGGCGAACGAGGACCAGTTGAAGGTGCCGATGGAAACCATGATCATCACCGCTACCAGCGCGGCCATGGGAATTCTCGCCACCCAGTCGCCCAGGAACACGATCAGCAGCAGCAGGAACACGCCGGCGGACAGCGTGGACAGCCGGGTGCGCCCGCCCGATTTCACATTGATGACCGACTGCCCGATCATCGCGCAACCCGCCATGCCGCCGATCATGCCGGAAGCGAGGTTGGCGATGCCCTGCCCCTTGCATTCGCGGTTCTTGTCGCTGTCCGTGTCGGTGAGATCGTCGATGATGGTCGCGGTCATCAACGATTCGAGCAAACCGACGACGGCAAGCGACACGGAATAGGGAAAGATGATCGCCAGCGTGCCGAAAGTCAGCGGCACGTCCGGCCACATGAACACCGGCAGGGTGTCCGGCAGCTCACCCATGTCGCCGACGGTGCGGATGTCGAGGTCGAGCGTGATGGCAAGCCCCGTCAACACGACGATGGTAACCAGCGGCGACGGAATCTTTTTCGTGATGTAGGGGAAAAGGTAGATGATCGCCAGTCCGCCCGCCGTCATCGCGTGGACGTGCCAGCTCACGTGCGTGAGCTCGGGCAGTTGGGCCAGAAAGATCAGGATCGCCAGTGCATTGACGAAGCCGGTGACGACCGAACGCGAAACGAAACGCATCAGCGAACCCAGCCGCAGATAGCCCATCGCAATCTGCAACACGCCAGTGAGCAGGGTCGCCGCGAGCAGGTATTGCAGCCCGTGCGTCTTCACCAGCGTGACCATCAGCAATGCCATCGCGCCGGTCGCGGCGGAAATCATGCCGGGGCGGCCCCCCGTGAAAGCGGTCACCCCCGCGATGCAGAACGAGGCATACAAGCCGACCTTGGGATCGACTCCGGCGATCACGGAAAAGGCAATGGCTTCGGGAATCAGCGCCAGGGCCACGACCAGCCCGGCCAGCAGATCGGCGCGCGGATTCGAAAACCAGTTTTGTCGCAGGGCATGCATCATGAAGACTAATCAACGGTGCGCCGCCATGTCTCGGCATGGCGAACGAGAGGTGATCCGGGAGGGCACGGAAGAATTCGCGCGCCGGGCTGCGCACGCGCGGGGAGGACAGCCAGGCCGCGACGCACGACGCGCCTGAAACGCGCCTGAAAAAGTATCAGGCAGGGGCGGCATTATCGCCGCATCGTTCGCGCGCTGTCCAGCGCACGCCGGGCCGGACGGCATCGGCCGGCAAACGGCGCAATGGCTTACCGCGCTACAGTACCAGTTCGGCTTGCGCCTGCAGCAGCGCCTGCGCCAGGCGGGTGCCGCTTTCCCATGCACGCTCGACGCCCGCGCCGGCGATGCCGTCGCCGATGAGCGCGACGCGATGTTCGCGGTCGCTCAGCCAGAAACCGCCCAGCGGCTGGGTCGGCAGGGCCAGTTTCCACAGGTGCGCGACCTCGACTTCGACCAGCCACGACAGGCCAAGCACTTCCATCAGGGCCGAAGCGGCGCAGGCGGCAACCTCTTCCGGCGCGACGTCGAGCCAGGTTTCGGCGAATACGTGGGTGCTGTGCACGGCCCAGACGTCGTCGCCGTCGGGCTGCCGCACGGCGAGTTCCAGGCGGTCGTCGTCGAACTGGATCACGTCGGCCGCAGGCCCGCCCTGCCAGCGCACGATGAAGGACCACAGCGGCCGGTAGCCGGTATCGTCCGGCAGGCGTTCCTGCAGACGCGGCACGGCATCGAGCAGGGGCAGCGCCTGCGGCAGCGGCACGCTGCACACGACGCAATCGTATCCGTCGCGCGTTTCGCCGTTGTCGAGCACAAAGCCGCGCGGTACGATCCGCTCGACGCGCGACAGCGGATGGAGGCGCGCGCCATGCATCAGGTTGCGCACCAGTTGCGAGGGTTCGATCAGCGGGCGGTAGTGATTCTGCAATTGCGCCTGCGACCACGAGAGCGTGCTGCTGCCGCGCAAGATGTTGCCACGCACCGGCACGAGCCAGCCCTGCCGCGCCCATTCACGCAACTGGCTGCGAAAGGGATCGCGGCGGGTTGAGATGAAGGGGGAACCCAGCGCCGCCCAGCTCGTATCCAGCCGCCGCGAAGCCAGGCGTCCGCCCGCGCCGCGCGCCTTGTCGTAGACATCGACTTCCCAGCCCGCCGCCGCCAGCACCCCGGCGCAACTTGCCCCGGCAATGCCCGCGCCGACGATGCCGGCCCGCATGTTTGTCATGGTCCTCCCTTGCGAACCGCCTGTCGTATCGTTTCCTGTCGTTGAGACGTGGTTTACGCTTCGCGGCAACTCTATCAGCAAATGCTTAAATGTTCGTGTGCTGACTCACGAGCCGGAATCGAGTTCCAAAGGCGGCAAGGTTTTATGCAGGGCGATATGCGCGATGCCGGCCTCGAGATAGATTTCACCTTCGCCCACAAAGCCCGCGCGCCGGTAGAACGCCGCCGCCTGCGTTTGCGCGGACAGGCGGACGACACGCAGGCTGCGCCGTCGCGCTGCGGCCTGCGCCGCGTCGAGCAGCGCGCGGCCGACGCCCTGCCCGCGCCAGGCCGGCAGCACCGCCATGCGGCCGATGTGACCGTCTGGCAGCAGACGCGCGCAGCCCACGGGCGTTCCGTCCGCCAGTATCGCGAGCCAGTGGATCGAGACGGCGTCGAATTCGTCCCATTCGAGTGCTTCCGGAACCCCCTGCTCGACGATGAACACGGCGCGCCGGATCGCCGCGAGCTGCACACCATGGCGCGCCATATCGGTTTCGATCAGGGTCCAGGGCTTCATGCCTGCGCGGCGAAGCGATGCGCCGCGCGCCGGCCGCGCGTCGTCTCGACGCCGCCGAGCACGGCCAGTCCGAGCACGAAATAGCTGCCGGTCAGCAACAGCGCCAGGCGATGATCGTTGCCGGTAACCCAGCTTGCGATGCCGTAGGTGAGCGGCCCCAGTATCGACGCGAACTTGACCGCCAGCCCCCACAATCCGAAAAACTCGGCCTGGTGCCGAGGCGGCGCGAGCAGGCCGACCATGGCCCGCCCGGCCGATTGCGAGGCGCCCATGCACAGGCCGGCGAGGTTGGCGGCGACCCAGAACATGCGCGTGTCGGACGCGGCGAAAGCCAGCGCCACCATGAGTATCCAGCCGACGAGCGTGAGGGCGATCGCCCGTACATGGCCGATGCGATCCTGCACCGGGCCGAAGAAGAAGGCGCCGAGCGCGGCGGTGACGTTGACGACGAGCACCAGCACAATGGTCTGACGTGTATCGAAATGGAAAGTCTGGTTGGCATAGATCGCGGCCAGCGCGATCACCGCCTGGATGCCGGCCTGATACAGCACGGTGCAGAGGAGAAAGCGTTTCAGGTCGGGCAGGCGCGACAGATGCCCGAGCGTGTGCCGCACCTGCGCCCAGGCACCGCGTGCACGGGCGTCGGGCCGTGGCTGCGCGCGTTCGCGCAGCAGCAAGAGCGTCGGTAGCGCGGCGAGCATGAACAAGGCCGCGGTCATCAGCATCGTCACCGGGACGAAGTCGGCCGCACCCTGCCCGCGTGCCTGCGCCCAGCCGATATACGTCAGGCTTGCGCCCAGCGACAGCAGTCCGCCGATGTAGCCGAGCGCCCACCCCCAGCCGGAGACGCGGCCGAGCGCGCGCGGGCGGGCGATTTCGGGCAGGAAGGCGGCAATAATATTTTCGCCGGTGCCAAAGAAAAAGTTGGACAGCAGCAGCGCGGCGATAGCCAGCCCCAGGGCGCCGGGCGCAGCGAAATACAGCGTGGCGGTGGCAGCCACACACCCCAGCGTGGTGATCCAGAGCAGGATTTTCTTGCCGGCGTGCGCATCGGCCCAGGCGCCGACCAGCGGCGCGGTCATCAGGACGGCAGCGTAGGACGCCGACAGGGCGAGCGTCCAGGCGAAGGTCGCCCACGGCGCGTTGCCGCTCACCTCCGAGACGAAATAGGCGCTGAACAC
Organism: uncultured Thiobacillus sp.; assembly: GCA_964583195.1. GTDB lineage: Bacteria > Pseudomonadota > Gammaproteobacteria > Burkholderiales > Thiobacillaceae > Thiobacillus. Next base: position 729 of record CAZOVQ010000036.1, on the reverse strand, counting down.
GGCGGTGACGACGACCGTGGTGTAGCCCGAGTTGGCGAAATCGAACATCGCCCAGGCCCACAGTTCGCGTCTGCGCACGCCGGGCTGGAGGATGCGCGCGTTCACGCGGGTTCGGCTTCGGCCTGCTGCTGCAACGCCCACATGTGCGCGTAAAGGCCGTTCCTCGCCAGGAGTTCGGCGTGGCGGCCGCGCTCGACGATGCGGCCGGCGTCCATGACGAGGATCTCGTCGGCGTCGACGATGGTGGACAAGCGGTGCGCGATGATGAGGCTGGTGCGGGTCTTCGCCATTTCCATGAGTTCGGCCTGGATCGCCTTCTCGGTGCGGGTGTCGAGCGCCGAGGTGGCTTCGTCGAGGATGAGGATGGCCGGGTTCTTCAGCAGCGTGCGGGCAATGGCGACGCGCTGTTTTTCGCCGCCGGAGAGTTTCAGCCCGCGCTCGCCCACCACCGTGTCCCAGCCCTGCGGCAAGCGCTCGATGAAATCCAGAATATGTGCGGCGCGCGCTGCGGCGACGATTTCCGCGCGGCTCGCGCCGGGACGGCCGTAGGCAATGTTGTGGTAGATGCTGTCGTTGAACAGCACGGTGTCCTGCGGCACCACGCCGATGGCCTGGCGCAGCGAATCCTGGGTCACCTGACGGATGTCCTGGCCGTCGATGCGGATGCCGCCGGCCTGCACGTCGTAGAAGCGGAACAGCAAACGGGCCAGCGTCGACTTGCCCGAACCC
>CAZOVQ010000035.1:0-12696 GCA_964583195.1 uncultured Thiobacillus sp. | reverse complement strand
CATCGGCACCGTGGTTCACCGCTTCGATGCCAATGTCGGCATCGCGCGCGGGGGCGAGGAGTTCGATTTGATGAGGCAGCACAGGCGGATTCCGGCAGAGACAGGCCCGCATGTTAGCAGCCTGCCCGGCCGGTCATGGTTTCCGGTAGGCCTCCACCGCCAGCGACAGCGTCACGTCGTCGCTGATGTAGGGAGCGTACTTGCCCATGTTGAAATCCGAGCGCCTGACTGTGGCGACGGCATTGGCGCCGCAGGCCTCGACCTTGAGCATGGGATGCGGCTGGCACTTGAAATGCGTGATCGACAGGGTCACGGGTTTCGTGACTCCCTTGATCGTCAGATCACCGCTCGCCGCGACCGGTTGATCGCCCTCGAACTTCATCTGGGCGGACTTGAACACGATGACCGGATGACGGGCCGTATCGAAATAATCCGCACCCTGGATATGCTCGTTGAACAGCGCGGAGCCGGTATCGACGGATCGGGCGTCGATGCTCACGTCGATGGCGCCTGTCCTGCCTGCGCGGTCCAGCGTGATCGTGCCGGTGGTCTTGTTGAAGCGATGGCTCTGGTTCGAGAAACCCAGGTGGTTGTAGCCGAAAGATGGGAAAGTGTGGCTGCCGTCGATGGTGTAGGTGACCGGCGCAGCCTGGACGGCGAAGCTGGCGGCGACGAGTGCGGCAAACGGGGCGGTGCGTTTCATGGGGGCTCTCCTTGGGTGAACGAACAACGATTACTTGCCGGTGACAGCAATACGGAAATGAACCGGGACTTCGTTGGCGACAGTGGCGACGTCAGCCCACAGGCCTTCGCCGATGCCGAAGTCGAGACGCTTGAGGATAAAGGTGCCGACAAAGGATGAGGCTGCGCGGCCGGGCGTGTAGGTCACGGGAATGACCATGTCGCGCGTCCTGCCCTTGAGCGTGAGCGCACCGCGCAGTTCGAAGCGGTTGTTGCCGAGCGCGCGCACGTCCTTCGAGACGAAGATCGCCTTGGGGTACGCGCTGCGGTTGAACCACAGCTTGCCGGCGGACTCGTCGTCGGCCTCGCGCGAGCCGGCGTCGATGCTGGCGAGATCGATCTCGATCGTCGCGCGCGCCGCCCCGGGCTTCGCCGGGTCGAAGGCCATCTGCACGGTGAAGCGCCTGAAGCCGCCCTTGATCGGCACGCCCATCTGGCGGAATTCGAAGTCGACGCGGCTCTGCCGGGGCAGCACCGTGGTGTATTCGACGGCGTGCGCCGCCGATGCGGCCAGTACGGTCAACAGGGTGAAGACTGTGCGTTTCATGCCTGCTCCTTTCTGCCCAGGCCCATGCGCTGCAGGAAAGGCCGGCGTTCGATGAAATGGTGCTTGAGGGAGGCGACCACGTGCAGGACGACCAGCACCGCCAGGGTGTAGTTCAATGCCTGGTGCACAGCCGCGAGCAGCTCGCCGAGTTCGCGGTTGCGCGCCAGGAGGTCGGGCAGCGGGATCACGCCGAACCACACGGTCTGGAAACCCTTGGCCGAGCTCATCAGCCAGCCCGACAGCGGAATCGCGACCATCAGCCCGTATAGCGCGCCATGCGCGATGCCGCTGGCGCGGTGCTGCCACGTCGGCATGTCGGCGGGCAGCGGCGGCGGTGTGTGGGCCAGCCGCCAGGCCAGGCGGGCCGCGACCAGCAGGAACACGCTCACGCCGACCCACTTGTGGTAGCTGTATAGCTGAAGCCGCGTGGGCGAGAGCGGCAGATCGACCATGGTGAGGCCGAGCGGGAACGCTGACAGGATCAGCAGCGCGACCAGCCAGTGCAGTGCGATCGCGGTCGTCGTATAGCGGTTTGCCGCACTCATGCCGTCTTCTTTCTGAACACCTGCTCAAGTTCGCGCAGCGCCTTCTGCCAGCGCGCATGATCGCCGCCCCCTGCCGCGCCAAAGACCGCGGCGAGATGCGTCATGTGCTTAGGAAACACCCGGGCGAAGAGTTTTTCTCCCGCAGGAGTCAGGCGCACGATCTGGCAGCGCCGGTCGCTGTCGTGCGCCGTGCGCTCGACCCATCCGCGCTCGGCGAGGCGGTCGACCACACCGGTGAGTGTGCCCTTGGTGATCAGGGTTTTTTCGCCGAGTTCGGTCGCGGTCATGCCCGGCGTGTTGCCGAGCGTGGCAATCACGTCGAACTGCGGCGGGGTGAGGCCCAGGGCGCGGATGTCGGCGGCGGAGTAAGCCTCGAAAGCCTGATAGCACTGCACCAGGGCCTGCAGGGTCGGCAGGAAGGGAGAGTTTGCGGGCATCGCATATCCAATAGGTTAGTGTTAGTACCAATTTAGTTCTTGTTAGAACCAATGTCAAGCCGTGCCGCGAGAATGTTCGGAAACCCGTGCCGGCCGCCATGCAAACGCCATACCCGACAAAAACCGTGTCGGCTGCGGCGCGGCGCACGCGGCCGTTGCACGCCGACCTGGACTATCCGGGATTATTTTGCTGCCAGCGCGCCGCCGCCGTGTCGTCGCTGGCGCGCGCCTCGACCCAGCGCGCGCCTTCGGGTGTCTCTTCCTTTTTCCAGAACGGTGCCTGCGTCTTGAGGAAATCCATGATGAATTCGCAGGCGGCGAAGGCGTCGCCGCGATGCCGGCTGGCCACTGCAACCAGCACGATGGGGTCGCCCGGCAGCAGCCGTCCGACGCGATGGATGATGGTCGTGCCGATCAGCGGCCAGCGCACAGCGGCCTCATCCGCCAGCGCAGCGAGCGCCTTTTCGGTCATGCCGGGGTAGTGTTCCAGCGTCATCGCCGTCACGCCGCTGCCGTCGTTGATGTGGCGCGCGTAGCCGACGAAGCTCGCCACCGCGCCCACGTCGAGGCGGCCGGCGCGCAGGGCGTCGATTTCCGTGCCCATATCAAAAGTGTCCGTCTGTATGCGGATCGTCATGTCAGCCCCCGGTCACCGGCGGAAAGATCGCGACTTCGGCATCTTCCGCGAGCGGCGTCTCCGGCGTCGCCAGATTCTGGTTTACCGCCACCCGGAAATTGCGCCCCGGCGCAAGCACCTCGTCCCATACGCCGCCGCGCGCGCGCAGTTGCGCGAGCATGCCGGCGACGGTTTCGGCATCGCATTCCAGGGTTTCGTCCGCCACGCCAAGCTGTTCGCGCAGGCGGGCGAAATAGAGCAGGTGCAGGATCATCCCATCACCTCGGAAAAGGGAATGAAGCGCACCCAGTCGCCCGGCTGGATGGTCTGGCCGATTTCCAGATCGACGAAACCGTCGCCCCATACGCACGAACTCAGCACGCCGGAACTCTGATTCCCGAAAAGCTCGACGCGACCGTCGTCGGCGAGCCGTGCGCGCAGGAATTCCCGGCGATTGCCCGCTTTCGTCCAGGCCGAAGCCGACTGTGCCGCGAAAGCGCGGTACAGCACACGCGCCGCACCCATGCGCTTCAACAGGAAAGGACGCACGAACAGCGCAAAGGTGGCGAAAGCCGACACCGGGTTGCCCGGCAGACCGACGAAATCGGCATCGCCGACGCGGCCGTAGACGATGGGCTTGCCCGGCTTCATCGCCACTTTCCACATTTCGACGCGGCCGAACTTTTCTACCGCAGCTTTCACGAAATCGGCCTCGCCCACCGACACACCGCCGCTGGTGACGACGACGTCGGCGATGTCGGCTGCGCCTTTCAGCGCAGCCTCGGTCGCTTCCAGCGTGTCGGGGACGATGCCGAAATCGAAAAGCTCGCAGCCCAGTCCCTTGAGCAGGCCGGCTAAAAGATACCGGTTGGAGTTGTAGATCTGTCCCGGCGCAAGCGGCGTGCCGGGCGAGACCAGTTCGTCGCCGGTGAAGAAACACGCCACGCGCAGGCGGCGCAACACCGGCAATTCGGAGCGCCCGACCGAGGCCGCCAGCCCCATCTCCGCCGCGCCAAGGCGCGTGCCGGCGGCGAGAACTTCACTGCCGGCCCGGATGTCTTCGCCGGCGCGGCGGATGTGCTCGCCGGGGCGCGGCAGGGCGGCGACGACGACAGCCTCGTCCCGCGCGGTGCAATACTCCTGCATCACCACCGCGTCCGCGCCTTCGGGCAAGGGCGCGCCGGTGAAGATGCGCGCAGCGGTGCCGGCGGCGAGCGGCGCGGCAACCGCGCCGGCGAGGATGCGCTGCGACACCGGCAGCTCGACCCCCGCCACCGGCACGTCGGCCACACGGAGCGCATAGCCGTCCATTGCGCTGTTGTCCAGCGGCGGCACGGTGATCGACGCCATCACCGGAGCGGCCAGCACGCGCCCCAGCGCTTCGCTCACGGCGACGGTTTCGGTTCCCTGCACGACACGGGCGCGTTCGAGCAGGGCTTCAAGCAGTTGGGTAGCGGAGAGCATGGGTCTGGATGAAATCGGCAAGTTGCAAAATCGCATCGAGGTCGATGCGCGGAAAACCGCCAGGCGGTGGCGCGTCGGACGCTGCCGCCAGAATATGCGGGTCGTCGGGGAACAGCCAGGGCCGGCCGGTTTCGGCACGGTGCACCTCCAGTTTGGGAAGCGGCTCGCGCTTGTAGCCTTCGACCAGCACCAGATCGCACGGCGGCAGTTGCCGCAGCAGATCGCCCAGCGCGGGCGGCATGGCGCGATGTTCGATCAACAAGGCCGTGCGGTGGTCGGAGGCCAGCAGCACCGCCGCCGCACCAGCCTCGCGTGCGCGCCAGCTGTCCTTGCCTGGCCGGTCGATGTCGAAGTCGTGATGCGTGTGCTTGACCACCCCCGCCTTCAGCCCGCGCGCGACCAGCACCGGTAGCACGCGCTCGATCAGCGTGGTCTTGCCGCTGCCGCTGTAGCCTGCGATGCCGAATACTTTCATCCCAAATTGTCCATTAGCCATTTTGCAGTCCCGGAATGATCGGTGGATCAGACGCGTTGGCCCAAAGACCGGCGAACCAGGCAGTAGGTCGGCAACCCCTTGCCGACCTCCCGGCCATCCCACGGTGCGTTGCGGCGGGAAGGTATTCCCGCCCTACGTCGCACCGGCCGTTGGCAACGCCTCGCCGCCCGCTCGCGTCCCAATGGATTGTCCGGGTTCATTGCATGACGCTCTCGGGTTTGTTATATTTTTTCATATATAACCTGATTCTGCCAGCCATAGCCGAAATCATCATTGCCGAAATCATGAATGCGCCCGTTCTCACCGACCAGTTCGGCCGCCGTATCGACTACGTGCGGCTGTCGGTCACCGACCGTTGCGACCTGCGGTGCAGCTACTGCATACCGGAAGGTTTCCAGGGCTTCGAGGAACCGGAATACTGGCTCGACTTCGACGAAATCGAGCGTCTGCTCGGCGCCTTCGCGCGGATGGGGGTTCGGCGCGTCCGTCTGACCGGCGGCGAACCCCTGCTGCGGCGCGACATCGCCGGACTCGCACGGCGCATCGCCGCCCTCCCCGGCATCGACGACCTGTCGCTTTCCACCAACGCCACCCAGCTCGACCGCCATGCCGCAGCGCTCAGGGCCGCCGGGGTGACGCGGCTGAACGTCAGCCTCGATTCACTGCAACAGGCGCGGGTGGAAAACATCAACGGCCGCGACGTGCTCGCGAAGATCATGGCCGGGCTCGACGCCGCGCAGGCGGCCGGCTTCGCGCCGATCAAGCTCAACATGGTGGCGATGGCCGGCGAAAACGACGACGAGATCGATGCGATGGTCGCCTTCTGCATGCAACGCGGCTTCGTGCTGCGTCTCATCGAGATCATGCCCATGGGCGCGACCGGCCGCAATGCGGCGTATCTCGACCTGCAACCGGTCAAGGCCCGCCTGCAGAAGGAATTCGGGCTCGTCGAGACGACTCTGGACGGCGCCGGGCCGGCGCGCTACCTCGGCACGCCCGACGGCCGTTTCAACGTCGGCTTCATCACGCCCATCTCACAGCATTTCTGTGCGACCTGCAACCGGTTGCGCATCGCCGTCGATGGCACCGCCTATCTGTGCCTCGGGCAGGACGACAAATTCGAATTCCGTCCCCTGCTGCGCGGCGGCGCCAGCGATGGCGAGATCGAGGCCGCGATACGCGCCGCCATCGACATCAAGCCCGAACGCCACGAATTCCGTGAAGCACCGGCCAAACTCGTGCGTTTCATGTCGATGACCGGCGGCTGATCAGCGCGGCTTGCGTGCGGGCGTGCCGGGCACGCCGCGCTTCTGCCGCTGCGGCCCGGCTTCGAGTCCCGCCCATTCCCGCACGCGTGCGACGAGCGCGTCGTCGAGCTCGGTTTTCTGCCCGCGCTTGAGTTGCGGCGGCAGCGTGATCGGACCGAAACGGATCCGTGTCAGACGCGACACGGTGAAACCCAGATGTTCAAAAATGCGCCGCACCTCGCGCTTGCGGCCCTCCTTGATGACGACGCGATACCAGCGGTTCGCGCCCTCGCCGCCGGCACGAAAGCAGCTTTGCAACTGTGCCGGCCCGTCGTCGAGTTCGACGCCGTCGACGAGCAGGCGTATCTGTTCGTCCGTGAGTTCGCCCAGCAGGCGTACGGCGTATTCGCGTTCGACTTCGAAACGCGGGTGCATGAGCCGGTTGGCAAGCTCGCCCGAGGTGGTGAAGATCATCAGGCCGTCAGTGTTGTAGTCGAGCCGGCCGATGGCGATCCACTTGGCACCGCGCAGACGGGGCAGGCTGTCGAACACGGTGGCGCGCCCCTTGGGATCGTCGCGGCTGACGATCTCGCCTTCCGACTTGTGATAGATAAGGATGCGGGTGCGCTTGTCCTCGAAACGCAGGTAGACGCGACGCCCGCCGATCTTCACCACGTCGCGCGGGCCGACCTTGCTGCCCAGGCTGGCGGTCTCGCCGTTGACCTGTACCCGGCCCTCGCCTATCCAGGCCTCCATTTCACGGCGCGAGCCAAGACCCGCGGCGGCCAGGGCCTTGTGCAGGCGTTCCGCCGGCGCTTCGGGCGCGACCGCCTGTGCCAGACGGGCAGCGGCGCGGCCGCGAGGCGCGGGGGCGCGCCGGAGGGGAGAAGGACGCGGCATGTCAGCAGCTTTCGTTCAGGCCGGCAGCGGCAATTTCGATCACCGCGCCGAAAGGTTGTACAGCGGATGCGCCCGCGATTTCCACGACCGCGCCGAAGCCGGCGGCCGCATCGTGGTCGCGCACGTCGTGGTCGCGCACGCCGGGGATGAGCGCGGTTTCCGCCGGCGCGACCAGCGTACCCAGTTCTTCCAGCGGCGGCAGATCCGACAGGCTCGTGAGCCCCAGGTCGTCGAGAAAATGCCGGGTGGTGCCGAACAGCGCAGGCCGGCCCGGCACGTCACGGTGGCCGATGGCCTCGATCCAGCCACGTTCCTCCAGCGCCTTGACGATCTGCGGGTTGACCGACACGCCGCGAATGTCCTCGATGTCGCCGCGCGTGACCGGCTGGCGGTAGGCGATGATCGCCAGCGTTTCCAGCACCGCACGCGAATAACGCGGCGGCTTCTCGTCCTTCATCCGCGCCAGCCAGGGCTGCATCTCGGGACGGCTCTGGAAACGCCAGCCGCCGGCCACCTGTGCCAGTTCGACACCGCGTCCATGCCAGTCGGCGCGCAGCGCGTCGAGCGCATCCTGCAGGGCAAGCGTGGCGGGCGCCGGATCGAACAGACGGCGCAGCTCGGCAAGACCCAGAGGTTCATGCGCCACCAGGAGCGCGGCTTCGAGCACCCGTTTCAGGTCATCAGGATTCTGGTTCGGCTGAAGATTCATGCAGTCTCACGTAAATGGGCGCGAAAGCCTCGGCCTGCGTCACCTCGATCAGCGTTTCCTTGACCAGCTCCAGCACCGCCAGAAAGGTGGCCACCAGCGCGTGCACCGTCGAAGCCTCGGGAAACAGGTCCTTGAACGTCATGAATTCGCCCGGCACCAGCGTCTTCAGGATGCGGCTCATGTGTTCGCGGATCGACAGTTCCTGCCGGCCGATACGATGATGCGTGCGCGTTTTCGCACGCGACAGGATGGCAAGCCAGGCTGCGGCCAGCTCCTCCGGATGCACGCTCGGCAGACGCTTCGCGGCAGCGGGCAGGAACACGCTCGCGGTTTCGAAATCGCGCCTGGCCTGCGGCAGGGCATCCAGGTTTTGCGCCGCACGCTTCATCTGTTCGTATTCCAGCAGACGGCGTACCAGTTCGGCGCGCGGGTCCTCAGCCTCGCCTGCTTCTCCGGTCTGCTCGCGGCGCGGCAGCAGCATGCGCGACTTGATGTCGATCAGCATCGCCGCCATCAGCAGATATTCCGCCGCCAGCTCCAGCCGCGTCGCGCGCGCCGCGTCGACATAGGCCATGTACTGCTTCGTCAGCGCCGCCATCGGGATGTCGAGCACATCCAGATTCTGCCTGCGAATCAGGTACAACAGCAGATCGAGCGGCCCTTCGAAGGCGTCGAGAAACACCTCCAGCGCGTCAGGCGGGATATAAAGATCCTGCGGCAGCTCGGTGAGCGCCTCGCCGCGCACCCGCGCCACGGGCGCGGGTGCCGCCGCGAACGGCGGCGGGTCAAGAAGATCGGTGCTGGACATGCCCGGCATTTTACCCGACCGCCGGCGCCGGACCTCCGCATCGCCGGATTCGCAGATGTGATCGGTCAACCAGCTCTACTCGCCTGAAAGCGTGTTAACCCGACTGTCCATGGACGGGAGCGGGGCTGGGGGACAATCCGGGTTGAGCCGTGGAGGAATCCCGTGCACAGGCGCCGCGCAGTTACAATCAGCGGCATGTCGACTTTTGAAATCTCGCTGCTGGTATGCCTGCTCGCCCTGCTCGTCTTGCAGGTCGGACTGTTATGGCGCACGCAGACGCAGCGACGTGCTCTGGCCGATCTGCCGGCACAACTGGCCCAGGATCAGGAAGCCCGCCATCGTTCCGTATTAAGCGACCTGCACGCGGGCCTGTCGCAGCAGTCCGACCGGATGCAGACGCAGCTTTCCACGCTACAGATCGCACAGACCGAACGGCTGGCGGAAACGCGCGAAACCGTCACCGGCCAGTTCGGCCAGTTCCAGGCCGCGATGCTGGAAAAACTGATCGAACAGGGACGTGCCGAGCAGGCGCTGCTACGGGATACGTTGAAAGGTATAAGTACGCAGTTCGGCGAGCGCGTGCAGCTGCTGTCGCAGACCGTTGACGGCAGGCTCAACGAGATTTCCGGCAAGGTGGCCGAGCGGCTCGACGAAGGCTTCCGGAAAACCAATGAGACTTTCACCTCGGTCATGACCCGGCTGGCAGTGATCGACGAAGCGCAGAAGAAAATCGAGGGCTTGGCGTCCAACGTCGTTTCATTGCAGGAAATCCTGGGCGACAAGCGTTCGCGCGGCGCCTTCGGCGAAGTTCAGCTCGAGGCGCTGGTGCGCAACAGCCTGCCCCCCGACGCCTACGCGTTCCAGTCTGTCCTCGCCAGTGGCGTCCGCGCCGACTGCGTACTTGTGTTGCCGGAACCGACGGGCCGGGTCTGCGTCGACTCCAAGTTTCCGCTGGAAAATTACAGCCGCATGTTCGACGACGCGCTGCCACCCACCGAGCGCGATACCGCGCGCCGGCAGTTCAAGGCGGACGTGAGAAAACACGTCGACGACATCGCCGCCCGGTACATCGTCGAAGGCGAAACTTCCGACGGCGCGGTGATGTTTCTGCCTGCCGAAGCGGTGTTCGCGGAAATCCATGCCTACCACTCCGACCTGGTCGAACACGCGCAGAAGAAGCGTGTCTGGCTAACTTCGCCAACCACGCTGATGGCGGTGCTGAACACCGCACGCGCGGTGATCCGCGATTCGGAAACGCGGCGCATGGCGCACGTCATCAAGGACGAGCTCTCTAAACTGGCAAAGGATTTCGCCCGCTTCGACGAACGCATGAAGAAACTCGCCAGCCACATCGAACAGGCCAACAAGGACGTCTCCGAAGTGCGCATTTCCAGCGACAAGATCACGAAGCGCTTCGCCCAGATCGAACGGGTCGAACTCGAACATCAGCACGGCGACGCCGGCGCGGTGCGTCTCGTCGACGCCGACGAATGAACTGGTTTTCGCGCTGGCACCGCACCCGTATCCTCGACCGGAGCCGCATCCCACAGGCGGAATTCGATCACGCCGTCGCAGCCCTGCCCCTGCTCGCGGGACTCACGCCCGCCGAACGCGACACGCTGCGCCAGCAGGCCAGTCTGCTGCTGGTGGAGAAGGAATTTTCCGGCGCCGGCGGTGCGGAACCGGAACACGCCATCCGGTTGCGCATCGCCTTGCAGGCCTGCCTGCTCACACTGCATCTCGACGAGGACAGTTATCGCGGATGGAGCGAGATCATCCTCTATCCCGACGAATTCCTGCGCCCGCATGAAGAAATCGACGAAGCGGGCGTAGTGCACGTCTACCGCGATATCCTCACCGGCGAATCCTGGCACGGCGGCCCGCTGGTGCTGTCCATCGCCGACGTCGAAGCCAGCGGCCAGCTCGAAGGCTACAACGTGGTGCTGCACGAATTCGCGCACAAACTCGACATGCTGAACGGCGACGCCAACGGCCATCCGCCCCTGCATCGGGGCATGAAAGCCGTCGACTGGGCGCGCGACTTCAGTGCCGCCTACGAAGACCTGTGCATGCGCGTCGACGCCGGCGAAGACACGGTCGTCGACCCTTACGCGAGCACCAGCCCGGCCGAGTTTTTTGCTGTCACGACCGAAATGTTTTTCGAAGTCCCCGATCTGTTGTCTGACACCTACCCGGCGGTCTACGCGCAAATGCGGCAGTTCTACCGCCAGGACCCGCTGATGCGGCTGGGGCGCCCCGCATGAAGCCCCTGCCTGTCGCCGCCCGCATCGGCGACATCGAACCCTTTCACGTGATGGGCATACTCGCACGCGCACAGGCGCTGGAAGCGGGGGGACGCGACATCATTCACCTGGAAATCGGCGAACCCGATTTCGCCACCCCCGCGCCCATCGTCGAGGCCGGTATTCGCGCCTTGCGCGCAGGCCGCACGCGCTATACGGGCGCCCTCGGTCTGGGCGAACTGCGCGAAGCCATCGCCGCCTTCCATGCATCGCGCTGGAATGCGCCGGTCGATGCCTCGCGCATCGTCGTCACCCCGGGCGCTTCGGGCGCGCTGCTGCTGACACTCGGTCTCGTCGCCGGCCCCGGCGACGAAGTTCTGATGGCCGATCCGGGCTACCCCTGCAACCGCCATTTCGCGCGTTTTTGCGAAGCACGACCGGTATCGATTCCGGTCGATGCCTCGACCGGCTTCCAGGTGACGCTCGCGCTGATCGAAGCGCACGCCACGCGCGCCGTGCTGATCGCCACGCCCTCCAACCCCACCGGAACGACCCTGCCTTGCACGGAACTCGCGCGTATCCGCGAATGGTGCGCCGTGCGAGGCATCGTGCTCATCGTGGATGAAATCTATCTCGCCCTCACCTTCGACGGCGGCGAGCACAGCGCATCCGGATGGGAAGACGTTTTCGTCGTCAACAGCTTCTCGAAATATTTCCTCATGACCGGCTGGCGGCTCGGCTGGCTGGTTGCGCCGGCCTGGGCTCTCCCGGGGCTGGAACGCCTGGCGCAGAATCTTTTTCTCTCCGCGCCCACCCCCGCGCAATACGCCGCCCTCACCGCCTTCCACCCTGCAACGCTTGCCATGCTGGAAGCCCGCAAGGCAGAACTGAAACAAAGGCGGGAAGTGCTCCTGCCCGCCCTGCGCGCCCTGGGTTTCGGGATTCCGATCATTCCGCAAGGGGCGTTCTATCTCTATGCCGACTGTGGCCGCTTCACAGACGACAGTCATGCTTTCGCGGCCCGCCTGCTGGATGAAACCGGGATCGCCACCACCCCCGGGATCGATTTCGGCATGTACCGCGCCAGGCACCATATTCGCTTTGCCTATACCCAGCCGCAGGCGCGCCTACACGAAGCCGTCACCCGACTGGAACACTTTCTGCGGGCGTAAAAAAACCGGCCAGAAGGCCGGTTTTTCATTGCCCCACCCAGAATCAATGGGCGGCGGGCGCCTGGGCAGGTGCGCCTTCGGCAGGTGCAGCTTCGGCAGGTGCAGCTTCGGCAGGCGCGGCTTCGGCAGGTGCGGCGGCTTCAGCAGGCGCGGCTACCGCCGGAGCAGTGGCTTCCGGAGCGGGGGCTTCGGCGGCAGGCGCCTCGGCGGGAGCAGCAGCCTCTTCCTTCTGGCCGCAAGCGGTCATGGAAGCAGCAAGCAGGGCAGCCAGGAGAACGGAGTATTTCATTTGATTTCCCTTTAGATACAGTAGATACAGTAATTGGAACCCACACCAGAGATCGGTCCGGGACTTGTGATCCAGCCGACGCGCGGAATTCTAGCAAATCAGTAAAAGAAAACCATAGTCCCGAAAATTTCTTCTTTGGCGTAGAGGGCGAGTTGTTTACATACAACAGGCGCTAGATTTTGCCGCGCAGAAATTCGACGACCTCGGGTTTGAATCCGCCCGCTTCCAGCGCGCCACGGTAGGCGATACGCGCTTCGTCCGGATTGCCGGCCGCTTCATAGGCCAGGCCCAGACCGAGGAGCCAGCCGCCCTGCCGGGGGTCGCTTGCCAGCGCGCGCCGGTAGGCCAGGATCGCCCGGGCGGGTTCTTGCGCGCGCATGAACAATGCGCCCATCAGGGCGTGGTCGGCCGGACGCAGGGCTTCGCCGCCGCGCGCGAGCCAGGCCAGCGCCTCCGCGTCGCGCCGCTGCTCTGCCCGCATC
>CAZOVQ010000034.1:0-12766 GCA_964583195.1 uncultured Thiobacillus sp. | reverse complement strand
GACATAAAAGAAAACGCGAGCGCCGTTGGGAACATCCCGAGCCTGGCAGCCAGAACGGCCGTCGCAACGCTCCTCGGGAAGCCGCGTATTCTACGCGGCCCGCGCGCAAACGAAAACAGCCGGCGGGCCGGCTGTTTGGGGCGGAGAGGCGGCAGGCCTCAGGAGGCCTTGCCCTTGGCGGGTTTGACGCCTTCGAGCATTTTGAAAATGCCTTTCGGCGAGCCCTTGAACAGGCGCTTGAAGCTCTTGGACAGACAGCGGCGTTCCAGGGTGTTGCGGCGGGTGCGGCTACGTTCGGCCATGATGGTTTCCTTATCAGGGGGCAAAAATGCGGACGCGCAATTCTATCAGAGCCCGGCGGCGGCCTTGAGCGCTTCGGCCTTGTCCGTCACTTCCCAGGTGAAATCCGGTTCGTCGCGGCCGAAATGCCCGTAGCTCGCGGTACGGGTGTAGATCGGGCGCAACAGGTCGAGCATGGCGACGATGCCCTTGGGGCGCAGGTCGAATTGGCTGCGGATCAGTTCGACGATTTTCGCTTCGGGAATCTTGCCGGTGCCGAAGGTATCGACCATCAGCGAGGTCGGCCTGGCGACGCCGATGGCGTAGCTGACCTGTACCATGCACCGGTCGGCAAGTCCCGCAGCGACGACATTCTTCGCCACGTAGCGGCCGGCGTAGGCGGCGCTGCGATCGACCTTGGACGGATCCTTGCCGGAGAACGCGCCGCCGCCGTGCGGCGAGGCGCCGCCGTAAGTATCGACGATGATCTTGCGGCCGGTGAGCCCGGCGTCGCCCATGGGGCCGCCGACGACGAAACGCCCGGTGGGGTTGACGAGGTAGCGGGTGTCGGCGGTAAGCATCTCCTTAGGCAGCACCGGTTTGATGATTTCCTCGATCACTGCTTCGGACAGCTGGGCGTGCGAGATTTCCGGGTTGTGCTGGGTGGAGAGCACGACGGTGTCGATGGCGTGGGGCTTGCCGTCGACGTAGCGCACCGAGACCTGCGACTTGGCGTCCGGACGCAGCCAGGGCAGGCGGCCGTCCTTCCGGAGTTCGGACTGGCGCTCGGTCAGACGGTGCGCGAGGTGGATCGGCATCGGCATCAGCACCGGCGTTTCGTTGCAGGCATAGCCGAACATCAGGCCCTGGTCGCCGGCGCCCTGGTCGAGGTTGTCGTCGTGTGCGCGATCGACGCCCTGCGCGATGTCGGGCGACTGCTTGCCGACGGTGACGAGCACCGAGCAGGTGTTGTAGTCAAAGCCGATTTCAGACGAGTCGTAGCCGATGCGCCTGACGGTCTGCCGCGCGACCTGGTTGTAATCGATGACCGCGGTGGTGGTGATTTCGCCGGCGATGACGACGAGGCCGGTGGTCAGGAGCGTTTCGCAGGCGACGCGGGCGTGTTTGTCCTGGGTTAGAATCGCGTCGAGAACGGCGTCCGACACCTGATCCGCCATCTTGTCGGGATGCCCTTCGGACACCGACTCAGACGTGAAAATGAATTCCTTCTGCATGACTGCTCCTGTTGTCCCGATTACTGGCGGCGTAACCGGCTCGCGGGACCCACGGAGCGGAGACGCTTTAGCAGTATTTGTATCCCGCCCGCAAGTTGTCGAGATTAACCCGGCGGCCTGCGCATTCTGCCGCGTACCGGCAGCCGTCGTCAATTCCGCATGATTTTTCTGTTCAAGCTGCTGGCCTGGCTACCGCTGCCGCTCCTGCACGGCCTTGGCGCCGCGCTCGGCTGGCTGATCTACTGGACGCCCGGCCGCCACGCCCGGCGCCTGCGCGAGCAGCTTTTCGCCAGCGGTGTGTGCGACCCCGCGCGTGACTGCCGCCGCACGCTGCGCCGCGCGGTGGCCGAATCCGGCAAGGCCATCGCTGAACTGCCCGCGGTGTGGTTGCGGCCTTACGCTTCGGTGCTGAAGCTGGTGCGCGGCGTTGAAGGCTGGGGCGCAGTCGAAGCCGCACTCGCCGCGCGCAGGGGCGTCATCCTGATGTCACCGCATATCGGCTGTTTCGAGATCATCAGCCTGTACGTTGCCTCGCTGCATCCTTTCACCGCGATGTACAAGCCGCCGCGCAAGAACGCGCTGGCGCGCCTGATGCGCATGGGCCGCGAACGCGGGCAGGCACGGTTGGTGCCGACCGATCTATCGGGTGTGCGCGCGCAGCTTGCCGCACTCAGGCGCGGTGAAGCGATTGGCATTCTGCCCGATCAGGTGGCGAGCAGCGGCGACGGTGTCTGGGCGCCCTTCTTCGGCCGGCCGGCCTATACGCCGACGCTCGCCGCCCGCCTGCAGCGAGCCACCGGCGCGGCGATTTTCTTCGTTGCTGCCGAGCGTCTGTCCTGCGGGCGCGGCTACTGCCTGCACGTGCGCGCGCTCGGCGAGCCTCTGCCGGAAGCGCGGGCGCCGGCCGCTGCTAGCATCAACCGCGCGGTCGAGGACATCGTCCGCCAGTTTCCCGCGCAGTACATGTGGAGCTACAACCGCTACAAGCAGCCCGGCCGTGCGCCTGCCCCGGACGCCCCCGCATGAAGGCCGGCGACAACCCGTATCGCCCGGCGTACTGGGGCAGCTGGCTGGGCGTGGGCCTGTTGTGGCTGTTGCACTGGCTGCCCCTGCCGGTGCAGGCGGCGCTGGGCCACGCCGTCGGCTGGCTGCTCGCCTTGCTTCCCGGACGACGGCGCGGCATCGTCGCCACCAACCTGCGGCTGTGCTTCCCGGCAACGTCGGCATCGACCCGCCGCCGCTGGCTGCGCCGCACCTATGCGGCCTCGATGCGGGCGGCGCTGGAGCACGGCGTGCTGTGGTGGGCGTCGGATGCCCGACTGCGCCGCCTGATGCGCATCGACAATCCGGAGGCCGCGCTGGGCGACGGCAAGCGCCCGGTGATCTGGCTGGCGCCGCATTTCGTCGGCCTCGACATGGGCGGTGTGCGCCTCACCATGGACTGGGAAATTGCCTCGATCTACGCACCCGCCAGAAACCCGGTCGGCGACCGCTACATGCGTCGCGGCCGTACTCGTTTCCGGGACATCGTGCTGATTGCGCGCCACGAAGGGCTCAAGGCCACGCTCGGCGCGATCAAGGCCGGCCGGCCGTTCTACTACCTGCCGGACCAGGATCACGGCCGCCGCAACGCGGTCTTCGTGCCCTTTTTCGGTATTTCCGCCGCCACCGTGTCGGCGCTGCCGCGGCTGGCGAAGCTGACCGGCGCACAGGTGGTGCCGGCCGTCACCCGGCAACTTCCCTGGGGCCGCGGCTACGCGGTGCGTTTTTATCCGCCCTGGGACAACTACCCCAGCGATGATCTCGAAGCCGACGTGGCGCGCATGAATGCCTTCATCGAGGATCGCATCCGCGAAATGCCGGCGCAGTATCTCTGGCTGCACCGGCGGTTCAAGACCCGTCCGTCCGGCGAGCCCGCCCTGTATGCCTGACGCGCCGCGCATCCCGGCTCTGGCCGAGGCCGAAGCCATCGCCGCGCTGGCGCGCGCAGTCTGGCAGGCCACGTATCCCGGTCTCATCAGCCAGACGCAGATCGACTATATGCTCGCGGACCGCTACGCGGCGGCGCGCATCGAAGCGCAACTTGGCGACCCGGCGCACGCCTGGCGCGTCATCGGCACCCCGCCGGCCGCTTTCGCGCACGCCTGTCTTGAAGCGGACGGCTGCAAACTCGACAAGCTCTACGTGCACCCCGGGCGGCAGCGGCAGGGCCTGGGCGCCGCGCTCCTTCACACCGTTGCCGCCTGGGCGCGGCAACAGGGACGGTGCCGCCTGCGGCTCCAGGTGAACCGCGGCAACACGCAGGCGATCCGCGCCTACGAACAATACGGCTTTCGCATCGTCGAATCGCGCGTGTTCGACATCGGCGAAGGCTACGTCATGGACGACCACATCATGGAGCTGCCGCTATGAATTTCATCAATCCCGACGACGCCACATTGCGCGCCCTGTTCGCGCGCGCGCGAACCATTGCCGTGGTCGGCCTGTCGCCGCAGCCGGCGCGGCCGAGTTTCCGCGTCGCGCAGGCCATGCAGCACTATGGCTTCCGCATCGTTCCGGTGCGTCCGCTCGTCGATTTGGTGCTGGGCGAGCGGGCTTACGGCCACCTTGCCGACATTCCCTTTCCGGTCGATCTGGTCGACGTCTTTCGCGCCGCCGAACATGTGCCGGCTATCGTCGAGGACTGCCTGGCGCTACACTTGCCGGCAATCTGGCTTCAGGAAGGCGTCGTCCACGAGGCCGCCGCGCAGCGCGCGCACGCAGCCGGCATGACGGTGGCGATGGATCGCTGCCTGCTCAAGGAATTCGTTCGGCTCAGGACCGCATGACCCGCGATATGGGAACACCGCTGCGCTTCACCAAGATGCAGGGACTCGGTAACGACTTCGTCGTGTTCGACGGCGTGCGCCAGCGCGTGCCGCTCACGCGGGAATCCTGCCGCCGCATCGCCGACCGCCACTTCGGTGTCGGCTGCGACCAGATCCTGCTGGTCGAAAAGCCCGCCCGCGAGGACGCCGATTTCCGCTACCGCATCTTCAACGCCGACGGCGGCGAGGTCGAACAATGCGGCAATGGCGCCCGCTGTTTCGTGCGCTTCGTGCACGACAAGGGGCTGACCGGCAAGACCGCCATCCGCGTCGAAACCGCCTCCGGCGTCATCGAGCCGCGGCTGCTCGACGATGGCCGGGTCGTGGTGAACATGGGGGCGCCGCGCTTTGCCCCGGCCGACATTCCCTTCGTGGCCGATGCCGAAGCGCTCGCCTATCCGCTCACGGTCGGCCGGCACGTCATCGAAGTCGCCGCGCTGTCGATGGGCAACCCGCATGCGGTGCTGCGGGTGAACGACCTCGACGGCGCCCCGGTCGACATGCTCGGCCCGGCGATCGAGGCACACGTTCGTTTTCCCGCGCGCGTCAATGCCGGCTTCATGCAGGTGCTCACCGCGCACGACATCCGGCTGCGCGTGTACGAGCGCGGCGCCGGCGAAACGCTGGCCTGCGGCACCGGCGCCTGCGCCGCCGCCGTGGCCGGCATCCGCCAGGGCTGGCTGAAAAGCCCGGTGTCGGTGCACACCCGGGGTGGCGACCTCGTCGTCGAATGGGCCGGCGCAGGCCAGCCGGTATTCATGACCGGGCCGGCCGAAACCGTATTTGAAGGAGAAATCGAACTTTGATGGACACGACCGACGCCCCCATGGAAAAACAGGCCATTGCCGATTTCCTCACCCGCAATCCGAATTTCTTCAACGAATTTCCCACCTTGCTGGCGGATCTGAACATCCCGCATCCGCACGGCACGCATGCCGTGTCGATGAGCGAACGTCAGCTCATCGCCTTGCGCGACAAGGTGCGCCTGCTGGAAAACAAACTCGCCGAACTGATCCAGTTCGGCGAGGAAAACGACGGCATCTCGGAAAAACTGCACGCGCTGACGCTGGCGCTGGTGGCAGCGAACACGCCCGAGGACATTGCTGCCGCACTGGCGTTGCACCTGCGCGAAGGCTTCGCGGTGCCGCACCACGCCTGGCGCCTGCTGAACGGCGCCGCGCTTTCGAGCGAGGCGGCAACCGCCATGTCCACCCTGCTGCATCCCGTATGCGGCGCGCTCGCGGTGCCGCAGGCGGCCGACTGGTTCGGCGAACTGTCGCCGCATCTCAGGAGCTTCGCCTGCATTCCGCTGCGCACGGCCACCGCCAGCCCGGCGCTGGGGCTGCTGGTGCTGGCTTCGGAAGAGGACAAGCGCTTCTACGCCGGCATGGGCACGCTCTATCTGTTGCGCCTGGGGCAAGTCCTCGCCGCCGCGCTGACCCGGATGCAGGGATGAACGCCGAAACCGGCGCAGATCCGGTCGAAGCCTACCTGCAACACCTTGCCACCGAACGCCGGCTGTCGCCGCACACGCTCGCCGCCTACCGGCGCGACCTCGGCCGCCTGGTCGGCTTCGCTGGCGCGACGCCGCTGGAAAAACTCGAACCGAACGACATTCGTGGCGCCATCGCCCGGCTGCGCGCCAGCCGGCTGGCGACGAAAAGCGTCGCCCGCCATCTGTCGGGCTGGCGCGGTTTCTACGCCTACGCCTGCCGCCGCCTGGGCTATCCGGCCAATCCCTGTACCGGCCTGCGTGCGCCCCGCGCAGCGAAATCCCTGCCTGAAGTGCTCACGCCCGATGCCTGCGCCCGGCTCCTGGACGGCGAAGCCGACGGCACGCTCGAACAGCGCGACCAGGCGATGTTCGAACTGTTTTATTCGTCCGGCCTGCGCCTGTCCGAACTGACCGGGCTCGATCTGGGCGACCTCGATATGCCGGGCGGCGCAGCCCGCGTCACCGGCAAGGGCGGCAAGACCCGCATCGTCCCGGTCGGCACGCAGGCGCGCGCTGCACTCGCCGCCTGGCTGCCGCTGCGGCAATCGCTGGCGCAGCCGGGCGTTGCCGCGCTCTTCGTCAACCGGCGCGGTGAGCGCCTCGGCCCGCGCAGCGTGCAGAAGCGGCTGCATCGCCGCGCCCTGCGCGCCGGCCTGCCGCAGCACGTCCATCCGCATCTGCTGCGCCACGCCTTCGCCACCCACGTTCTGCAGTCCTCCGGCGATCTGCGCGCGGTGCAGGAACTGCTCGGCCACGCCAGCATCGCCACCACCCAGATCTATACCCATCTCGACTGGCAGCACCTCGCCCGGGTCTACGACCAGGCGCATCCGCGCGCCCGGCGCAAGAACTGATCCCCGCTTGCCGTCTGCGGCAACGCGACGCTTCAGAATCGGCGCGCGCCGCCGATACCTCCGTCATGAGATTCTCCCCTCTCGGTCTAACCGCCTGGCTCGACCGCTTCAGCACGCAGCAACGCGTCATGGGCGCGGTACTCGTTGCCATGCTGACTGCGTTTGCCCTGATCGGCCAGCAGTCGCTCCGCAGCGCCCGCGCGGACATCGACGCCGCGCTCCGCGCCCAGGCGCACGCCCAGCTCGCCTCCCTGAAACCCGCACTTGCCGAAGCCGTGCGGGCCGGCGACCGGGACGGCATCCGCCATCTGCTGCAGGCGCAGGTTGCACAGGGCAATCTCCTGTGCATCGAATACGTCGCCGCGGACGGCACGAGCCTGCGCGAGGATGCACCCGGCTTCAAGGCGGAACGCCCGCGCTGGTTCGGCCGCCTTGCCGCGCTCGACGGCGCAGTCCTGCGCACCCCGCTGGCAATCGGCGGCCAGACTCAGGGGTCGCTCAGTCTCCAGCCTTCGTCGCTTGCCCACGAGGATTTTCTCTGGCATCTCTTCATCCGCATGGCCGGCGTGCTCGCGGCCGCCTTTGTGCTGCTCGCCGGGACGATTCATTTGCTGCTGAAGTTCAATCTGCGTGGACTCGCCGCGCTGCGTGCCGCCGCGCGCCGGGTCGAGTCGGGCGACTATGTCGCCCGGCTGCCGGTTGCGGCAGGCGACCCGCCCGAAATGCGCGATACGCTGCGCGGCTTCAACCACATGAGCGTTGCGCTGGAACGCCTGCTGGTCAGCCTGGGCGAGCAGCAGCAGGCCATCGACCGTACCGCCGGCGTGAGCGAATCCGATCTTGCCGGCAATATCGTCTACGTCAACGATCTGTTCTGCGCCACGAGCGGCTACGCGCGCGAGGCATTGCTCGGACAGGACCATCGCATGCTCAATTCCGGCCATCATCCGCCGGAATTCTTCCGCGACCTGTGGGAAACCGTTACCAGCGGCCGCACCTGGCGCGGCGAACTGTGCAACCGTGCCCGCGACGGCCGCCTGTACTGGAGCGCGACGACCATCTATCCGGTCCTGGATGAAAACGGCCTGCCGAAGAAATATGTCTCGATCCGCTTCGATCTCACCCAGCGCAAGCGCGACGAAGCCGCGCTCGAAGCCGAGAAGGAACGCTGGCAGGTCACCCTGCAATCGATCCACGACGCGGTGCTCGTCACCGATGCGGACAACTGCGTCGTCTATCTCAACCCCGGCGCCGAGCGTCTGCTGGGAACGACGCTGGCAGATGCATTCGGCCAGCCGCTTCGCGGGTTGATGACGATCGGCCGCGCGAGCGGCGAAGACGCGCTGCCCACCTGCTTTTTTGCCGCCGAATCGCCCCGCGCCAGCCAGAACGGCTCGGCCCGGCTGCATGCCCGGTCCGGCGGATTTTTCTCGATCAGCTATAGTTGCGCGCCGCTGGCCGGCCGCGGTGGCGGCGCGGTCTACGTCCTGCGCGACGAAAGCGAGAAGAAGCAGCTGCTCGACAATCTGCGCGACATGGCCTTTCACGATGCGCTCACCGGACTGCCCAACCGCCGCGCGGTGGAAGGCCGGCTGGAGCGTGCGCTGCGTACCGCGCACACGCTCGCCGAGCAGCACGCCTTCTGCTACATCGATCTCGATCAGTTCAAGCTGGTCAACGACACCTGCGGCCATGCCGTCGGCGATGCGCTGCTGCGGGACATCGCGCAGACCATGCGTGTATCCCTGCCCGGCCACGCCTATCTCGGTCGGCTCGGCGGCGACGAATTCGGCCTCATCCTGTTCGACACCCGGCCCGACGAGGCGCAGCGCATCTGCCGCGCGCTGGTGCAGCGCATCCGGAATTTCCGCTTCGAGCACAAGGGGCGCCGCTTCACCCTGGGCGCCTGCGTGGGCATCGCTGTCATCACCGACGAGGCGGCCGCTGCCGGTGACATCATGGTGCAGGCCGACATGGCGTGCTATCGCGCCAAATCGGAAGGCAGCGGCCGCGTCATGCGCTACGAAGCCGACGAGGTCGGCTTCCGCCGCCTCGAAACCGAGATGGGCTGGGCGGCCGATTTTGCGCAGGCGCTCGAATCCAACGAATTTCTACCCTATCGCCAACTCATCCGGCCGGCGGGCAGCGACAAATCGCCGCATTACGAAGTGCTCGTCCGCTGGCAGAAGAATGGCGCGATCGAAGGCCCGGCGAAGCTCCTGTCGGCGCTCGAACGCTACGGCCAGGCGCCCATCCTCGACCGCTGGATGGTCGAAACCGTGATCGCCTATCTGGCGGCACACCCCGACGACGACGCGGTGTATTTCGTCAACCTGTCGGGCAAGACCGTCGCCGACGAATCCTTCCTCGACGTCGTCTGCACACTGCTCGATCGCTACAGAGTGGAAGGCGCGCGTCTGGGCTTCGAGGTGACCGAAACCGCTGCCGTGGTCAATCTGGAGGACGCACAGCGTCTGATCCGCGAACTGCGTCCGCGCGGTTGCCAGTTCGCGCTCGACGACTTCGGCCGCGACGCATCCTCGTTCTACTACCTCAAGCATCTGCCGGCCGACTATCTCAAGATCGACGGCGCCTTCGTCCGCGGCATGCTCGCCGACTCCCGCGACCAGGCCATCGTGCGATCGATCGCCCGGCTCGCGCGCGATTTCGGCATGCACTCGATCGCCGAACAGGTCGAGGATGCCGACATGGCGGCGATGCTCACGGAAATCGGCGTCGATTACCTGCAGGGCTACCACGTCCATCGCCCTGAGCCTTTTCCTGGCTGGCAGGCGCGTGGTGCCCGCGCGCGCGGCTTCAGCCTGGTGAAGTGAGCGCCGGCCTGGCCGGGACCACTAGCGGTCTGTCCCGGGTGCGCGCAGCGTCATCCAGTCGCCCAGCGCCACGCCGATTTCGCCCAGCGTCAGGTGCCGCATCGCTGCCTGGTTGCCGGGCGCCCACTGGTCCCAGGCGCAGCGCAGGCTGTACAGTTCCGGCTGCGCCGGATCGCGCAGGCGGAATTCGGTGACGTAATACAGAAAACTCGGCGAACTGCCGCCGTCGCCCCCCTGGCTTACGCGGACGAAAGGCGAGGGCGCGGCGGCCGAAATGGGGTCGATCCGGCGCGTCACCCGCTCGATGGCGTAACGCCCTGGCGCCACGCTTTGCGCCACCCCGCGCACGGTGGACAGCGCCAGAATGCAGAACGGATCGTGTTCCTGCACGCCGTTGCGCGGCACGATGTTTCCGTATTGCAAACGCACCGTTGCCGCGTCCGCCGGAACCGTCAGCGTGCGCTGCACCTGCAGTGTCCAGCCCGCAGCGTAGCGGTAATATGGCGACGCCGGATCGTCCGAATGCAGCCCCACGCAACCGCCCAGCAAAACCATCCCGATCAGCGCCGCTCTCATCGCGTGCTCCTTGCCGTCAGCCGTCCAGTCAAAAATCGCCCCACAGCGCCTGCATCGCCGCCAGCGCGGCGAGCGCCGCGGTTTCCGTGCGCAGGATGCGGGCGCCAAGGCGCACCGGTACGGCGTGTGCGGCGCGCAGGGCGTCGATTTCCCCGGGGTCGAAACCGCCTTCCGGCCCGATGACCAGCGTATCGATGCCGTCGGGTTTCGGCAAATCGGCCAGTCGCGATCCGGCCTGCGGCGACAGGTACACGAGACGCCCTGGCGGGCGCATGCCGAGCCAGTCGGGCAGCGACAGCGGCTGCGCGACGGGGGGCAGCCGGTTACGACCGCATTGCTCGCAGGCGCTGGCAATTACGCCCTGCCAGTGCGCGACGCGGCGTTCGGCGCGTTCACCGCCGAGCCTGACCACGCTGCGTCGGGCGGCGATGGGCTGAATCGCGGCGACTCCGAGTTCCACTGCCTTTTGCAGCGTGTAATCCATGCGTTCGCCGCTGGCAATGCCTTGCGCTAGCGCCACGCGCAGGGACGATTCTCGCTCGATCGCGTGGAATCCGCCGACGTGGACGGTGACCGTGTCCTTGTGAACGTGGTCGATACGCGCCTCATATTCACCGCCATGGCCGTCGAACAGTGCGACGGCATCGCCTGCGGTGAGTCGCAGGGCGCGTGCCGCATGGCGCGCCGGGCCGGGAGGCAGATCGATCCGGGCACCGGGGGCCAGCGGCTGGTCGAGGTAAAAACGCGGGACGGGCATCGTTGGTATTATGACGGGGTCAACCCATAATTCGTGGAGTGCATCATGGTGTCCCTTACCACCCCCGTGTGTGATTTCGGCTGGAAAGCTCCCGATTTCAAGCTGCCCGGTGTCGACGGCAAATTCTGGACCCCGGCCGATGCGATGGGCCCGAACGGTTTGCTGGTGATGTTCATCTGCAACCATTGTCCCTACGTGAAAGCGATCCGGCCGCGCCTCACGCGCGATCTGGCCGAACTGAAGCGCGAGCACGGCATCCATGCCATCGCCGTCATGTCGAACGACCCGACCGAATACGCGGAGGACAGTTTTGACAACATGAAAGCCGTGGCGGCCGAGTTCGGTTTCCCCTTTCCCTACGTCATCGACGAATCGCAGGAAGTGGCGCGCGCCTACGGCGCAGTATGCACGCCGGATTTTTTCGGGTTCAACCGGGCACTTGAACTGCAATACCGCGGGCGCTTCGACGAATCGCGCAAGGAAACCGCACCGGAAGGCGTGCGCCGCGACCTGTTCGAGGCAATGAAGGAAATTGCCGCCACCCAACGCGGCCCTGCCGAACAGATTCCCAGCATGGGGTGTTCGATCAAGTGGAAGAGTGAGTGACATGTCAGACCGCCGTCAGCACTGGGAATCCGTCTATCGCAACAAGGCCACCGATGCGCTGAGCTGGTTCCAGCCGCACGCCGTTTCCTCGCTGTGGCTGATCCAGCGCTGCGCCGGCCCGCACGCGCGGGTCATCGACGTGGGGGGCGGCGCCTCGGTGCTGATCGACGATCTGCTCGACGCCGGCTATCGCAATCCGGCTGTGCTCGACCTGGCCGAGCCGGCGCTGGCGGCGAGCCGCGACCGCCTCGGCGAGCGTGCCGGGGCGGTCGAATGGATCGCAGCCGACATCACCCGGACCGAATTACCCGCGGCCCGCTACGACGTTTGGCATGACCGCGCGGTATTCCATTTCCTGACCACCCCGGACGAGCGGGCGCGCTACGTTGGGCAGGTGCTGCACGCGGTGAAGCCGGGCGGACACGTCATCGTCGCCGCGTTCGGGCCCGGCGGCCCTTTGCAATGCTCGGGGCTCGACGTCGTGCGCTACGTCCCGGTGCGCTGCATGCCCAGTTCGGCGCGCCCTTCCGCCTGCTCGGTCATGAAACCGAAATTCACCACACTCCCGCAGGCAAGGATCAGGAATTCGTTTACTGCTACTGCCTGCGGGTGTGAACATGCTTAACGAAGTCAAGGCCCTGGTACGCGAGGTGGCGCAGCGCGAGGTGACGCCGCGCTTTCTCAAGGTGGCGCACAACCACAAGGCGGACGGCAGTCTGTTTACCGAAGCCGACGCAGCGACGCAGGCGGCGCTGGAAGCGGCGCTGCCGGCGATCCGCGCAGTACCGGTGCTGGGCGAGGAAATGACCGAACGGCAGCAGCGCGACGCCTGGGACGCGGGCCGCGATGGCCTGTGGTGCGTCGATCCCATCGACGGTACCTCCAACTTCGTCGCCGGCGTGCCGTATTTCGCCGTCTCGGTCGCTTATCTCTACAAGGGCGAACGCCAGCTGGGCGTGATCTACGATCCCATCGCCGACGAGATGTTCAGCGCCGAACGCGGCCGCGGCGCCCATCTGAACGGCACGCCGTTGCCGCTGCGGGCACCGGCGACCGAGCTGCGACGCGCGCTCGCAGGGGTCGAGATGAAGCGCATCGACCGCGAACTCGCCGGACGTCTCGCGTCCTGGCCGCCTTACGCTTCGCAGCGCAATTTCGGCGCATCGACACTCGACTGGTGTTACACCGCCGCCGGCCGTTTCGACATCTATGTGCACGGCGGGCAGAAACTGTGGGATTACGCCGCCGGCGCGTTGATCCTGG
>CAZOVQ010000033.1:0-12879 GCA_964583195.1 uncultured Thiobacillus sp. | reverse complement strand
GACACGGCTTCGCCGAAGGCCAGGCGATCGGCCGTACCGGCGAACCGGCGTTCGCCGCGGCTGGTGAACACCACCGGCGTGAGGCCCTGCGCGTGCGCATGGGCGACGCTGGCGGCCAGCGCGGTGGCGACGGCGGCGCGTCCTTCGGGCAGCAGCGACACGTCGAGCGGCAGGCCCACGGTGCCTGGCTGCTTCAACAGCGCGGCCAGCTGCGCCGTGGTTTTGGCGACGTGCGAGCCGACGATGACGGCGCCGGGACGGCCGCCGCGCACCAGCTTCGCAAAATCTTCCGCGCGCACCGGCTGCGGCGGCAGCTTCGCCAGCGCGGTGAGCAGCGAAGCCGCGCTGCGGAACAGCAGGCGCTTGCCGCCGGCCGCCGCCTTCAGCACGGCATCGGCGAAGCGCGCGTAATCCTCCGGCGTCTCGCCGTCGATCGCGCCGGTGGCGTTGTCGCCGAGACCGGCCAGCCAGGCATCGGCTTCGCCGGCGCGCAGGGCGGCGAGCGACAGCACGCGCACATCGCGCGCGGGGATGCGGCCGCCGGTCTTCTCGGCGACGTAGTCGGGCAGGAAGCTTGTCGTGTAGCCGAACACCGAGTCGCGCGCGAATTCGGTTGCGTGCGTGGGCACGGGCTGGCCGTCGACGATCAGGTAATGCGTGCCGTCGCGCGTGACGCGTCCGCCCTCGAAGAAGGCCGGCGTCAAGAGCGTCGCGTCGAAGGGACCGAGTTCGCTTTCCATCACGTCGGTTTCCACCGGGTAGTGGCCGCGCAACGTCGAGTCGGAGCGCGAGACGAACAGCACCGGCCCGGCGAAATCGGCGAGTGCCTGCTTCAGGTTGGCGCAGACTTCGCGCGTGACCGCCGCTGCGCGCGCCGCGTCCATGCCGCGCGTGTTGGTGAGCACGAAGAAGAGCGGCGCGGCGTCGGCCAGCGCGGCCTTCAGCGTGGGCACGTCCCAGCGGGTGAGCAGCAGGCAGGAATGCACCGTCTGCGAACCGGTGGGATCGTCGTCGAGAACGATGATTTTCGGATTCATGTCAAAAGGGCATGCGCAGGCGCCGGAACGTTTGGCCGCCGCCTGCGCCGATTGCCCACTCCGGTTCGTTACGCCAGCATCGCCGTTGCGCGTGCCGCCAGCGCGTCCGCGTTCATGCCGTTGAAGTCGAACAGCTGCTGCGCGCTGGCGGTGGTTTCGCCGCGCTTCCAGCAATAGGTGTCGCGCTTCGCCGCACGGGTGCGCAGCAGCACCGGTTCGAGCATGGCCGAGGGGCCGCCGGTGACGGCGATCAGCGCGTCGCCGTCGAACAGCGCGTTGAACTCGGCGTCGTCGAGGAAGCGGCCGTCGGGTTCGGACACGCTGCTCCACAGCACGTCGTGAGGTCGATACAGACGGCGCGGGTTGACCACGGCGACGATGCGCGAGCCGATGCCGGCCTGCTTCAGCGCCTCGGCGGCGGCGAACACCGGCAGCAGCACCATGTCGCCGGTGACGGCGAACACCACGGTTTTCCTGCCCGGCGCATTGCTGGAAGGCAGCTCCTGCAGCAGGATCGCGCCCTGTTCGATGGCTGCCGTTCCCTGCGCGAGCGTGGTGCGCACCGGCAGCGGCGACTTCGAAGCCGTGATGACCACGCCCTTGTTGTGCTGCTTCAGCGCCCAGTCGTAGCTCGCCTGGATCATGTTGGCGTCGACCGGGAACAGCGGGTAGACGTTGCCGTTCCGCATCATCGCGGCGAAGTAGCTTTCGATTTCCGGCCGCTGGTGGGTCCAGCCGTTGCGGCCCTGCTCCAGCGCGCCGGCGGTGAACAGGCACACCGTTGCCGGCGTCTTGCGGCGCAGCTCGGCCATCGCCTGCGTCACCGTCTGCCAGATCGGCAGGCCGTTGATGGCGAAGGATTCGTAGCTCGCCCACAGGCTGCGCCCGCCGAACAACGCGAGACCGGCGGCCAGGCCCGCGCAGGCGTCCTCGTTGAGCGGCTCGTACACCTGCCCGCCCGGGCCCTGGAAATAGAGCGCGTCGGCCGTGGGGTGGCGGATGGTCAGCGCCTGGTTGATGTTGGCCATGCCCGAGGCCTCGTTGCCGTCGGCGTTGGTGACGACGAAGGATGGGTCGCGCTTGCCGACTTCGCCGACCAGCGCGCCGAAGGCGGTGGTCGGCACGGCGTTTTCACCCAGCGGGAATTCCTTCAGCGGCAGTGCGCCCAGGTCGGGCAGTTTGCGTTCGGTTTCGGTCACCGCGATCTTCGCGGCGGGGCCGCCGCCGGCATGGCGGAAGTTCGCGCGCGTGACGATCCAGGCCTGGATCGGCAACGCGCGGCGCTGCAGCCCGCCCTTCACGTCGTCGGATTCCAGCGTGTGGTGCGCATAGAGGTTGTGCGACTTGGCGCCGGTGGCGTGCACGCCCGCGCCCTTCAGTTGCTTGACGATGAGGCAGGCGCGCCGGCCCGACAGCGCTGCCCGCGCGGCTTCGTCGGCGGCCTTGAGCACCGCGCCGGTGAAGGCCAGGCGCGCCTTGAAGCCGAAGGTGGTCGAATCCGCATAGACCGGGGCGTCGGCCGAGTCTGCATAGTCGCGCGCGTCGATCAGGTGCACCTCGTCGAAACCGTGGGCCCGCCAGTACGCCGCCATGCGGCCGTTGTCCCACAGCGACACCATGCTGTGGTGTTCCTGCGAATAGCCGTTCCACACCAGCACCGGCAGGTAGTTGGTCACGTCGGGGTAGGCGGTGGCGAAGTGCTGGAAGGCGCTCATGATGTAGGGCTCGCCCAGGCCGCCGTCGCCGATGGTCACCGGGAACAGCTTGTCGCGGTTGAGCAGCGCGCCGGCCATGGCGAAATGCTGGCCCTGGCCGAGCGGCCCGGCGGGCGCGAGCAGGCCCGGAATTGCGCCGGAGAGGTGGCCGAGCAGGCCGTGCATCTCGCGGAAGCGGGTACGCATGTCGGACACCGACTGGATGCCCATGGCCTACAGCGAGGTGTCGAGGAACATCGCCGAATAGAAGCCGGGCGCGTGGTGGCCGACCTCGGTCACCATGTTGCGGTGGCCCAGCAGGTGCAGCGCCGCCACGGCGTCGGCCGACGAGGCGAAGCCGCCCGGATGGCCGGAAGACTTGCTGCCGGTGACCTGCAGGGTCAGGTAGCGCAGCGCGTCGGCGGCGAGCAGGGTCTGGTAGATGGCGGCCTCGCCGGTCGGATCGGGCAGGGCGGGCGTGCCCGGGCCGAGCAGCGGGGCGGCGGCCAGACGGTCGAGTTCGGGCAGGGTGTCGGCGAAATACTGGATGCCTTCGCAGAAGGCGGGCAGGGATTCCGGCGGGGTATTCAGCAGAGCGCTCATGGTAGTTTCTTTCATGATGCGAAAACAATTCGCGTAATGTGAAATTTATGGCTTGCATTGAAGCAGGAAAAACGGCACATTTCACATCACGGAATAAATTTTCACACTATGAAAAACTCTGCGAACAATCCGGCCTCTTCCATCCAGGTGCTCGACCGCGCCATGGCGCTCGTCAACCTGCTCGCCCGCGCCCCGGGGCCGGCTGCGCTGTCGCGCCTCGCTGCCGACGCCGACCTTCACACCGCCAGCGCGCACCGCATTCTCGGCGCCCTGATCGCACATGGGCTGGTCGAGAAGACCGGCGCCGGCGAATACGACCTGGGTGTGCGCTGGCTGGAAGTGGGCAACCGACTGCGCGCGCGCCTCAACATCCGGCAGGTCGCCATGCCGCACATGCAGAAACTCGCCCAGGCGACCGGCGAGACGGTCAACCTCATCGTGCGGCGCGGCGACGAGGCGGTGTACGTCGAGCGCGTGTCCGGCGGCCAGACCATGATCCAGGTGGTGCAGGTGGTCGGCGCGCATGCGCCGCTGCACGTCACCGCAGTCGGCAAGATCTTCCTGGCGGAAGACAGCGCGTCCGGCGTGCTCGGCTACGCGCAGCGCACGCAGCTGCCGGCGTACACGCCGAATACCCTGACCACGCCGGAGGCGCTCGCCGCCGAGCTGGAGGCCATCCGCCGCGAAGGTCTGGCGCATGACCGCGAGGAAGCCGAGCTCGGCGTGGCCTGCATCGGCGCGCCCATCCGCGACGCCGATGGCAAACTCGTTGCCGGGCTGTCGATTTCGGCGCCGGCCGACCGTCACAAACCGGGCTGGTCCGGGTTGCTGAAAGAAACAGCGGGGCGGATCGGCGCGGCGCTGGGTTATGAAGGCTGACTACTGCAAGCTCACGAGCATCGCCCGAACCTCGATGCGCAGGGACTCGATCCTCGCAGAGATGCGCTCCGCAGCAGCGGTGTCGGTGTCCAGCGCTTCCCAGTTCTGCTCCCATGCCGTCTGCACATCGCGCGCCCGTGTCTGTACGCCGAGCGGCATCAAAATGCCCAGATCCCGCAGATACAGCACCTTGCCCCAGCCCTTGATCGGATTGCCGGCTTCGCGGTCACCGTCGTAGTGCGCGAAATCGACCACGCTTTGCAATTCCTCGGCGGTGCGCAGCATCACGAACGCCGCCTCGCGCAGCGTCCGGTTGTCTTCCGTCACCTCGTGCCGCCAGGCCGAATATGCAAGCGTGGACAGGGCCACCACAAAACTGAGCAGCGCGACCAGGTTGGCGCGGATTTGTTGACGAATACCTTGCATGGTTGGCGAAGCTTAACGTGTAACCCGGTCCAGGGCGATCGCTCGCCAGTGCCGGCTGCTCCGGCGGCCTGACAATCAGGCGCGCAAGGCGTGTATGCAGGGGGGATTGCTCGAACTCGCTGGGGTCACTATAATCTCACGCTCTCCAAATTCAACCCATAGAGGAATTGCCATGAAATCCGGCATTCATCCCGATTACAAGGAAGTCGCCGTCAACTGCTCCTGCGGCAATTCCTTCGTCACCCAGTCCACGCTGGGCAAGCCTTCGCTGCACGTGGAAGTTTGTGCCGCCTGCCACCCCTTCTACACCGGCAAGCAGAAGATCGTCGATACCGCTGGCCGTGTCGAAAAATTCCGCCAGCGCTATGGCATGAAGTGACAGCCTGTTGCAGATTGACATCGAAAAAAGCGGCCGCCGGGCCGCTTTTTCATTTTGCCTCCGGCGCTGGCGGTATCATCCTGGAACCGCAGCCGGCAGCTTGCCTGCCTCATGAAAGCCGCATGAAAACAGAGGATACTCGCTTCGCACCCCTACACCCGCTGGCTGAGACCGCCACGCATCTTCGGGCGCGTCCAGACACGGTTCCCGGGATGATCGCGGCATGAGGCTTGCCGTGTCCGTGAAACGCGCCGCGCCGCGGGTGCTCAAACGCCTGACGCTTGCCGCGTTCAGCGTGCTGGGGCTGACCCATTGCGCGCAGAATCCGGTAAGCGGCGACCGCGACTTCGTGCTGATATCGGAGCAGCAGGAAATCCGCATGGGCGAGCAGGCACATCGGGACGTGCTGAAGGAATATGCCGCGCTCGACAACCCCGCGCTTCAGGCTTACGTCGATGCGGTCGGGCAGAATCTGGCGCGGCACAGTCATCGACCGGCGCTGAACTGGCATTTCACGGTGGTGGACAGCCCCGATGTCAACGCTTTCGCGCTGCCCGGCGGTTATGTCTACGTCACACGCGGGATCATGGCCTATCTCGATTCCGAGGCCGAGCTCGCCGGCGTCATCGGTCACGAGATCGGCCACGTCACCGCCCGCCACGGCGTGCGCCAGCAAAGCGCGACGACGGCGGCGGGCGTCGGTGCGATACTCGGCTCGATTCTGGTGCCGGGCTTGAACAACCAGGGCGGCGCCTCGCTGTTGCAGACGCTGGCGCAGGCCTGGACTGCCGGCTACGGGCGCGAGCACGAACTCGAATCCGACCGCCTCGGCGCGGAATACCTCGCCCGTGCGGGCTACGATCCGCAGGCGATGGTCAAGGTCATCGGGGTGCTGAAAAATCAGGAACTGTTTGCCGTCGAGCAGGCGAAACGCGACGGTCGCACGCCGCAGACGTATCACGGCACCTTCGCCACGCACCCGGACAACGATACGCGCCTGAAGCAGGTGGTGGGCGAGGCGGCGAAATATTCGGTCACCCACCCGCGTGACGGCCGCGACGACTATCTGCTGAAGATGGACGGCGTGTTTTTCGGCGACAGTCCCGAGCAGGGGGTGATCCGGGACAACGCCCTGCTGCACGAGAAACTCGGTCTGGCGGTCCGGTTTCCCCGCGGATGGCGGGTGCGCAACCGTCCGGACCGCGTGTCGGCGGTCAACCCCGCGGGCGACGCCATGATCGAGCTTCTGCCCGGCCCGAAAAACGACCGGCTGCTGGAAACCCTGCAAAAAGGCCTGAAACTCGATGCCGGGGCGCGCTACGATAGCGGTAGCCTCGGCGGCTATCCGGCTGCGTTCGCCGCCGGCGCGCAGCAGGGCAGGCCGGTGCTCGTGGGCGCCGTGGCCTTCGGCGGCGCACAGTACCTGATTGCAGGCATGGCGAAAGACAAGGCCGCCTACGAACGCGAACGTGCCGCGCTGCGTGGCGCGATCAACAGTTTCCATGCCATCACTCCCGCCGAGCGGAACATGGCAAAGCCGTACACGTTGCGCACGATCACCCTGCCGCCGGGCGCCACGCTGGCGTCCCTGGCGCGGCAGTCGCCACTGGGCGTGGACGCCGAAGCCCAGCTTCGCCTCATGAATGGGCTGTATCCGGCTGGCGAGCCCGTGCCCGGTCAGCGTCTCAAAATTGTTCAGTAAGCAAACACTTGCCAGCTCCGGATTGCTGCTGCTGTGCGCCGTCTGGCTGTTGCCAGGTTTGCTCGGACACGCGCCCTGGAAGGGCGGCGATGGCGAGCATTTCGTGCGTTTTTGGCTGCTCTGGCGGGGCGAAGCTGCGCTAGGCGGCACGCCGCCCCTGTACTACTGGGTGGCCAGCGCGACGGCCTGGCTGAGCTCGCCCTTCCTGCCCCTGCACGACGGTGCGCGCCTTGCGTCCGGGCTGTTCGTCGCGCTGGCGCTTTTTTTCGTTGCGCGCGCCGCCCGCGCGCTTTATGGCGCCGCGGCCGCCTGGCCGGCGACACTGACGCTTCTGGGCTGTCTCGGGCTCTTGGTGCGTGGCCACGAGACCAACGCCTACACCGCGCAGTTTGCCGCCGTCGCCATCCTCCTTTACGGGCTGGCGCGCCTGCCGCACGACCGGCGCGGCGGCTGGGCGCTGGCCGTGGGGGGCGTGCTGCTGTTGCTGGCCGGCGGTGCGGCGGAAACCATGACGCTGCTGCTGCTGGCGCTGGCACTGCCGTGGCTGTTGCCGGCTTGGCGCGAGCCGGCGACGCGTCGGGCCCTGCACCTCGGTGTGGCCGGCGCGGTGCTGTGCGCCATCGCCTGGATCGCGCTCCTGGCCGCGCGCGCCGCGCCGCTGACGCAGGCGCTCGGCATGACGCCCTGGCTGGGTGAGGGGGCGCTGCGCCCGCTCTACTACCCCGGCATACTCGGCTGGTACGCCTGGCCGGCATGGCCGTTGGCCGCTTGGGCGCTTTATCGTGCGCGCCGCAACTTGCGCGAAGCGGGCACGATGCTGCCGCTCGCGGTTTTCGCCGTGTTGCTGGGTGCGTACGCGCTGTCTTCCGACCCCGGCGAGGAGCAGGGCCTGGTCCTGCTGCCGCCGCTGGCGCTGCTGGCCAGCGCGGGCCTGCTGACGCTGCGGCGCGGCGCGGCGAATGCGCTCCTGTGGTTCAGCATCACGCTGTTCAGTTTCATCGGTCTGGTGTTCTGGGCGTACTGGAGCGCACACGACCTTGGCGTGCCGGCGCGGCTCGCCGCCAGGCTCGGCCGGCTCGGCATGACGCACGTCGGCGAACTGCGGCCGTGGGCACTGGCGGTGGGCGTCGGCGTGACCCTGGCCTGGGGGATATTCCTGTTGCAGCTGCGGCCCTCGTCGTTGCGCCCGATACTGGCCTGGACGGCGGGCATGAGCTTCGTCTGGGTGCTGCTGATGGCGCTGTTCCTGCGGCCGCTCGACCAGCGTCTGAGCTATGTCGGCGTCGCCGGCGAGATTGCCCGGCGCGTGCCCGTCGGCGCTTGCGTGCAGACGCATGCGATGCGCAGCGAACAGCGCTTGCTGCTGACGTATCACAGCGGTCGCTGGCTGGTGCCGGCCGACCTCGGCTGCCGCTGGCTGCTGCTGGAAACGCGCGAACGCGGTGCCGTCCCCGGAGTTTCGCCCGACTGGATCAAGGTATGGGAAGGCGCGCGGCCAGGCGAGCGCGGCGACCGCTTCCATCTCTATGTCCGCCGCTGAGCTGGCTGCCGTTGTGCTTGCCGGCGGACGCGGGCAGCGCCTGGGCGGCGCCGACAAGGGACTGGTCGCGTACCGTGGCCGTCCCCTGGTGTGCTGGCCCGGCGGGCGGCCGTGGTTGCTGGGGGTGCTCGCGGCGCTGGCGCCGCAGGCCGCCGAGATCGTGATCAGCGCCAATCGCAACCTCGAACGCTACGCCGCCACAGGCTACCGTGTGCTGCCCGATGCCCTGCCCGATTTTCCCGGGCCGCTGGCCGGCGTGCTCGCCGCCCTGCGTGCGGTCGAAGCCCGCTGGCTGCTCGTCGCGCCCTGCGACACGCCGCATCTTCCTCCCGACCTTGGTGCGCGGCTGCTCGCCGCGGCGCGTGCCGCCGATACCCGCATCGCCGTTGCGGCCGATGCGGCGCACACCCATCACACCTGTTTCGTCGCCCGCAGCGATCTGGCCGACGACCTTGCCGCGACGCTGGCGCGCGGCGAACGCGCCGTGCATCGCTGGCAGCAGGCACACGCGCCGGCGGTGGTGTGCTTCGACGCGGCCGGTTTCGCCAATTTCAACCGGCCGGAGGATTGGCGCTGAGGGTTCAGAACAGATTGAACGACAGGGCGGCGATGCCTGCGCCGAGCAGCGCACCGGCGATGACATCGCTCGGGTAGTGCAGCCCAAGCACCAGGCGTGACCCCGCGACCAGCGTGGCGAAGGGCCACAGCAGCCAGCCCAGCGCAGGATAGTAGGCGCAGGCGACGGCGCTGAACGCCACCGCGTGCAGGGTGTGCCCGGAAGGAAAACTGAAGCGGTCGAGCGGCGCGCCCAGACACTGGATGGCCGCGCAGGCCTGATACGGGCGCGGCCGCTCGGTTGCGCCTTTCAGCCATGCATAAAGGAAGGTGCCGGCGAGTGCCGCGCCAGTCATGTGCAACACGGCCGGCAGGGCATCGAGACCGTATACGGCCAGCAGCGTGCCCATCAGTCCATACCAGAACACGCCGTCGCCGAGCCGGCTTGCGGCGCGAAAAAGCGCGACTTCCCAGCCGGGCAGGCGGGTGCCGTTCAAGCGTTCGAGCCAGGCGTGCTCGAACGCCGCAAGGCGTCCCAGGCCCTGACCGGCGACGGGTCCGAGGCGGGCGATGCGCATGGCGTCTCCTTTCAGGCACGACCGACGGGGACGATGTCCGTGTCGGGCAGGGGATCGGCGTCGCGTTGCTGCAGCGCGAGCCGCAGCAGCACGTGTTCAAAGCTGTCTATGATCGCGTCCCACGACAGCTGCGCGGCGCGTGCGCTGGCGGCGCGCCCGAGCCGAAGCCGGCGAGGCCGGTCGGTGGCGAGCGCGGCCGCCTGCGCAAGAAAGACGACTTCGTCGCCGGGCGGGGCTTTCAGACCGTTTTCGTCGTTGCGGACGGTTTCCTCGGCGGCGGCGCAATCGTAGGCCACGACAGCCAGACCCGAAGCCATCGCCTCGATGACGACGTTGCCCCAGGTTTCGGTGAGGCTGGGGAAAAGGAATACATCACCGCAGGCATAGTGCGTGGCGAGCGTCTCGCCGGTACGGGTGCCGGCGAAGACCGCGTCCGGCCGCCGCGCCTGCCAGCCCGCGCGTTCCGGGCCGTCACCCACCATAACCAGGCGGGTTGCGGGGTTGGCGGCGCGCATCGCGTCATAGGCCGCGAACACCAGGGGAGGTTTTTCTCGGGGGCCAGTCGTCCGACGTAAAGCGCGACCGGATCGTCGGCCGCCACGCCCCATTGCCGGCGCAAGGCCTCGTCGCGGCGGCCGGGATGAAACAGCCGGGTATCGACCCCGCGGCCGATGATTTCGATGTTCTCGTAACCGTAGCCGAGCAATTCGCGGCGGATACCTTCGGTCGGCACCAGCGTCACCGCAGCTTTGTTATGGAATTTCTTCAGATAGGCGACGATGGCGCGGCGCAGCAGGCCGAACCCGTAATGGCTGCTGTAACTGTGGAAATTGGTGTGGAAGTCGCTCGCCACCGGCAGCCGCAGCTTGTTGGCGGCGGCCAGCGCCGACCAGCCGAGCGGCCCTTCGGTTGCGATCTGCACCACGTCGGGCCGCTGTCGGGCCCACAGCCGGGTCAAGGCCGCCTTGGCGGGCAGACCCATCTTCAGCCCTTCGTAGCGCGGCAGCGGGATGCCGCGCTGCAGATGCTCGGTCAGCGTCGCGGTGGGGCGTGGCACGTCGTCCGCGCGCTGGCGCGGGCGGATCAACTGGATCTGGTGATTGCGCACCTGTAAACCATCGACCACGCGGCCAAGTGTCATCGCCACGCCGTTCACTTCCGGCGGGTAGGTCTCGGTCACTACCGCGATGCGCAATTGCGGGCGCATCGACGGCAGCGTCTGGCAGGTGAATTCGGCTGCGTCCATGCGTGCCAGCATGCGCGCACCGTGCGACAGGCAGATGACCCGGACGTGACGTTCTGGTGAAACCGCTACGCGGCGAGCGGCAGCGCCTCGCGCGCGATGTCGCGCAGCAACAGGATGTCGCGGTAGGCGCCGGGTTCGAAACCCATGCGCGTGCCGCCGCGCTTGTCATAGACGAGGTCGTCGAAAAAAGCGCTCGCCGCGGGCGTGTTCCATACGTGGACGAGCTGTTCCAGCACGTGCGGATAGGCCTCGATGCCGGACCCTGGTGGTTCGCCGTCCTGCGAGACGGGATGAGCCGATGGGTTGACGTTGAAATAGCGCCGGCATTCGGTGCTCGCGGCGGCGTAGCCTTCGGTGTCGCCCGAGCGATGCAGAAGGTCGAGCAGAAGCAGCCAGGGTACCGGCGATTCGGTTGGCGCTTCGCGCAGATGCTCCTGCAACAGATGCACGGCGAGGTCGCCATGGCCATGTGCCATGAAGACTTCAGCCTGATCGAGGATGTCTTCCTTCACCTCGGTGCCGGCGGGTTCGGCGGCTGGGGGCGGGATGTCCGCGATGTGCAAGGCAGGCGCTGCACCGCTATGGGTACGGCCCGCGGGGATGCGGCCCGGCGCCGACATGTCGTCAGCCGGCATCGGATCGAGCGTCTCCTGCAAAGGATAAGCGGACGAGCGCCTGGTGCGCCGGCGCATCGACAACACCAGCGCGACGACACCCGCCAGCACGGCGACGAGCACGGCATACGGCCAGCGCCACGCCGCGCGCGTGGGGGCGGCTGGTGCTGCGGCGGGTGCCGTGGTAGCGGATGGCGCGGCTGATGGAATGTCCACCCGCCGTGCTTCCAGTTCCGCATTGCGTTTTTGCAGGGCGACCAGCTGCATTTCCAGGTGCGCCAGCTTGCGTGTCAGCGCGGTGTTTTCGTCGGACAGCTCGTCTGCGTTCAGGCGTTCGGGCGCGCGTGTCGGGTCGGGCAGGTTGAGGTCGAGTTTCAGCGGCAGTCCGGCAGCGCTTGCGATACCGGGCCGATGTCTGCCCGACAGGATCAGGCGTGGTGCGTCCGCCGCTTTTTTCGGCGCCGACGCGCGCGCATGTGTGCGTGCGGCCGTCGCTGCCTGACGTGCGGCGGGCGCGGGGGGGCGTCCATCTGTGCGGGCCGCTGCGGTTTGCGCGACAGATGGCGGCGGCGCGGCACCCTCGGCATCGGGGACGGCCGCAGGGGGTGGCGTGACCGCGACCTCGGGCTGCGGCGCCGGTGGATCGAGCAGGATTGCATATTCACGCGACAGGCGATCACCGCATTCCGCAAGCAGGGTGAATTGCACGACCGGGTCGTTGACCGGGCGCTGCGTGCGCAGGCGCAGCCTGGTGGTATCGCCTTCGCGCTCGAGGCTGAGGCGGGCATGCGGCGGATCGCCTATAGCTTCGCGCGCGGGCGCGAGGCGGAAACAGTCGGCGTTCAGTTCGGCCGGTGCGCCCAGCAGCGCGACGACGGCGTCGAGTGGTCGGGCGAGCGTCGAGCGCACGTCGATGCTGCCCAATCCGAGCGCTGCGGCCGGACTGGCCTGGCTAAGTGCCAGCAGGAAGCAGACTGTGGAGCGATTCACGCGGTACGGCCCAAAGAGGAAATCCACCTGTATTTCCGGCCATAAGCGCGCGAACTTTAGAGCAGGGCCACGAAATTGGCATGATTTTTGGCGGCCCGCAGGGGGGCCATATCAGGAAAACAGCAGCAGCCCCCAGATGACGATCACGTTGAGGAGCGAGAGAAACACGGCGGCGCTGCCCATGTCCTTGGCGCGGCCGATGAGCGGATGGGTTTCCAGGGAAATGCGGTCCACGGCGGCTTCCACGGCCGAGTTCAGCAATTCGACGACGAGCACCAGGAGCACCGCGCCTATCATCAACGCGCGCTCGACGGCGCTGTCGCCGAGAAAGAGCGCAAGCGGGATCAGCAGGGCTGCGGACAGCGATTCCTGCCGGAAGGCGTCTTCGTGGCGAAACGCCGCCTTGAGCCCCGCCCAGGAATAGATCGTGGCGCTGAGCACGCGCCGCAACCCCGTTTTCCCCTTGAATGGCGAGGCCGGCGGTTCGGCGCCGGTATTTTCGTGCGGCGCCACGTCAGGCCGCAGGCTTGTGCGCAAGATCGGGCTCGCGTGCGGCCTTCACGTCGTCGAGCCTGCGCACTGGCAGGGTGTACGGCGCGCCCTTCACCAGCTCGGGGTTGGTTTCGGCTTCGTGCT
>CAZOVQ010000032.1:0-12976 GCA_964583195.1 uncultured Thiobacillus sp. | reverse complement strand
CCTGCAACTGGGCCTGCGTCTACTGCCAGGTGCCAGGTCTGGTGCGCGGAAGCGCGCCCGCCATCGACCTTGCACGGCTGGAAAATGAGCTTTGCACGCTGCTCGCCGAGATCGTGCACGGCGATTTCATGGCGCGCCGGGTGCCCGCGCAGGCGAGACGGCTCGTCGATATCGCGCTCTCGGGCAACGGCGAGCCGACCAGCGCCCGCGAGTTTCCCGAGGTCGTCACCCTGATCGGCCAGGTGATCAAGGATTTTGGCCTGACCGGCAAGCTCAGGCTGGTGCTGATCAGCAACGGCAGTTTCGCCGACCGGCCGCGAGTGCAGGCCGGCCTGAGGCAAATGGCCGCTTTGAACGGCGAAATCTGGTTCAAGTACGACAGCGCCACCGCCGCCGGCATGCGGGCGATCAACCAGACACGCATCGCGCCGGAAAAACAGTTCGAGCGGCTGGCGATTGCCGCGCGGCTGTGCCCGACCTGGCTACAGACCTGCGTTTTCGCGCTGGACGGGGCGCCGCCCGACAAAGGCGCCCAGCAGGCGTATCTCGATGCGATCGCACGCATGCGGCGCGAGGACATTCCACTTGCCGGGGTACTGCTCTATGGGCTGGCCCGTCCATCGATGCAGCCGCAGGCCGCGCGCCTGACAGCCCTGCCCGCCGCCTGGCTGGAAAGTTTCGCCGGACGCATCCGTGCGACGGGCCTCGACGTGCGCGTGTCACCGTGATCGTCGGCATCGGCGCCGATCTGGTCGACGCGCGGCGCATCCGCGACGGGCTCGCGCGTTTCGGCGACCGCTATGCCGACCACATTCTCGCGGTAGCGGAACACACGGCCTACGCCGCCAGCCGCGACCCGGCGATTTTTCTGGCGAAGTGCTTCGCCGCCAAGGAAGCGTTCGCCAAGGCGGCCGGCACCGGCCTGCGTGCGCCGCTCGCCCTGCACAGTCTAGCGCTGCTGCGCGACACGCTGGGCAAGCCGTATTTCGAATGCGCCCCCGAACTGGACGCCTGGCTCGCGGCGCGCGGCGTGACCGCGCATCACGTATCGCTGTCGGACGAAGGTGATTTCGTGCAGGCTTTCGCAATTCTGGAGGCAGCATGACGCTCGGCCCTCTGA
This sequence comes from uncultured Thiobacillus sp., assembly GCA_964583195.1. GTDB lineage: Bacteria > Pseudomonadota > Gammaproteobacteria > Burkholderiales > Thiobacillaceae > Thiobacillus. The sequence continues at coordinate 11,856 of CAZOVQ010000032.1, read as the reverse complement.
TGCTCGACGTGGCGGGCAGCGAACTTTCCGGCGACGACCGTCGCCGGCTGTCGCACCCCCAGGTCGGCGGCGTGATCCTGTTTACGCGCAATTACCGCGACCCCGCGCAGCTCGAAGCGCTGACCGCCGAAATCCGCGCGTTGAAATCGCCGCCGCTCTTGATCGGCGTCGACCACGAAGGCGGACGGGTGCAGCGCTTTTGCGAGGGTTTCACCCGCCTGCCGCCGATGCGCGCCCTGGGCGAAATCTGGAACGCGCATCCGCAGCAGGCCCGCCATCTGGCGCGAGAAACCGGCTACGTGCTGGCGGCCGAGCTGCGTGCTCACGGCATCGACTTCAGTTTCGCTCCCGTGCTCGATCTCGACTACGGCGCCTCCAGCGTCGTCGGCGACCGCGCCTTCCACCGCAATCCGCGTGCCGTGTTCGAACTCGGCCAGGGCGTCATGCTTGGCATGAAGGATGCCGGCATGGCCGCCTGCGGCAAACATTTCCCGGGACACGGCTGCGTCGTCGCCGACTCTCACGTGGCGATTCCTCGGGACGCGCGCACGCTGGCCGAAATCGCACGCGACGATCTCGCCCCCTTCCGCCTCATGATCGAGGCAGGACTTGCCGCCGTGATGCCGGCGCACGTGATCTACCCGCGCATCGACACGCAGCCCGCCGGATTCTCGCGCGTGTGGCTGCACGACATCCTGCGCGGCGAACTCGGTTTCGACGGCGCCATATTCAGCGACGATCTGTGCATGGCCGGCGCGGCCGTAGCCGGCGACGTGCCCGCACGGGTGAAGGCCGCGCTGCTCGCGGGATGCGACATGGCCCTGGTATGCAACCACCCCGATCAGGCCGACGCAGTGCTGGCCCGGCTGGAGATCGATTGGCCGGCGCCGGCGCGTGCACGGCTGGCGCGCATGCACGGTCATCCGCATCCCGCGGACATCACCCGGCTGCGCGAATCCGCACGCTACGCCGATGCGCTGCACCACATCGCCGGGCTGGGCGTGGATACAGGCTCGCTCAACCTGCCCGATCCGACGGACTACTGTGCACGTTCATAGCCACCCCCATCACGACCACGACGATCCGCACCTCTCGCTGGAGCGCGGCGAAACGCACACCCATCATCATCTCGGCCACCCCGGCCACTCCGGCAAGCTCGTCGCCGCCCTGCTGCTGACCCTGGCGTTCGCCGCAGTCGAAGCCGGCGTCGGCTGGTGGTCCGGGTCGCTCGCGCTGCTGGCGGATGCCGCACACATGGTAACCGACGGCACCTCGCTGGGGCTCGCCGCGGCCGCCGCCTGGCTAGCGCGGCGGCCACCCAGCCTGTCGCATTCCTATGGCTTCGTGCGAGCGGAGATACTTGCCGCGCTCGTCAACGGCGTGCTCATGCTCGCGCTTATCGGCTTCATCGTGCACGAAGCCTGGCAGCGTTTCGGCACGCCGCGCGACATCGCAGGCACGGCGGTTGTCGGCGTCGCCGCCCTCGGCCTCGGCGTCAACCTCGCCGTCGCCTGGGTGCTCTCGCGCGGCGAGGCCACGCTCAACAGTCGCGCCGCGCTGCTGCACGTCATGGGCGATGCGCTCGGCTCGCTTGCCGCCATTGCCTCCGGACTCGTCATCCTCGCCACCGGCTGGACGCCCATCGATCCGCTGCTCTCGCTCTTCGTCGCCGCGCTCATCCTGGTTTCCGCCCTGCGTCTGCTGCGCGAAGCGCTGCATGTCCTGATGGAAGGCGTGCCCCTGCAAATCCGGCTCGACGCCGTGGGGCGCGATCTCGCCGCCCTGCCCGGGGTGCTGCGCGTACACGACCTGCACGTCTGGACGCTCTCGTCCGGCACCATCGCGATGTCCGCCCATCTGGAAATCCGTGAACTTGCCGACTGGCCGCGTCTGCTCGAGGCTGCGCGCGAAACACTGGCCACGCATCACCGCATCACCCACGTCACCCTGCAACCCGAAGCCGTGATGGCCGAGCCGCTGCATCGCAGCCGGCGCCCAGACTGATACACCTGCGCGAGTCCGCCGCCATGGACGGACACACCGGCGGGGGCGCAACGCCGGCGCCTGCGCGACAAGCCTCGCCTCTCACCTGGCGCCGGGCGCTTAATTCCGCCTATCGTGTCTACACGCTTGACATGCTAATGAGAATCGTTATTATTCGTATCAAATTATAGATCGTTTCATCCCATGCCCGCCAATCAGGACACCCCCGACATGCATACCCAGCCAGCCGCCGCAGCTCCCTCCTTGCGCGCGCCCGCCGAAGCGGGCATCGAAATGCTGCCGCCAGGCGCGATCCCGACGGATTTCCTGTTTCGCGGCACGCAGGAAATCCTGATCGCGCACAAGGGCGAACACTATCGCCTGCGCATCACCCGAAACGGCAAGCTCATCCTCACCAAATAGGCACGGATAAGCCCCTCACCTCCGGCCGCAAAGCCGGATATTCCCGCCCGCCCGCGCGCCGTCGCCAGCCAGCCCCTCACTTCCAAGGAGATTGGCATGACCCCGACATCCCCCATCGATCCGTCCGCCGCGAGCAATCCGGCCCGCCGCAGCGACAGTCGCAGCGCCGGCGCATCCGCCGTCCCACTACTGGTCGCCACGCTGGTGCAGCTGCGTCACCCCTGCACACGCAACCGGCTGGCTGCCGTCCGCCTGCTGCGGAGCGCCGCCTGCCTGGACGGCCTCGCCCCACTCGAACGCGAAGCCTGTCTGGAACTCGCGGAAGAACTCGAAACACGGCCCGCCTACGACTACTCGTCGCCCTCTCCGGCGCACAGGGGGGCTTGAAGATGTTTGCGATCGCTTATCGATTTCCCGTCCTCACGCGCCATCGTGATGCGTTCCGCCACGCCTGGCAGGCCGCGCGCGAGGCTTTCCGACAGACGCCAGGGCTGGTTTCGTTCGAATTCCTGGCGCCGCAGGGGCCGCAGGATGCGTTCACCCTGCTGCTCGCCTGGGAAGGTCGCGCCAGCTTCGAGCGGTTCACCCGCACCTGGATCGGGGTCTGGCTGCTGAACGGCCTGGGTTTCGAGCGGCACGACTTCCATTCTCCCATCGTCACCCTGGTCGGCGAAGCAGCTATCGCGGCGTGGTCGAGCGAGGAAGCTGTCTGAGTGTTCCGCGCCGAAGGAACAGGCATATCGTTGGAACAGAATTTAATTGACTATTAATACGAATCATTATTATTATTCCAGCTGTTGACTTTATCCACGCATCGCACATGCGTGTCCCCTCCATGACCGCCTCAGCCATCGCGCTCGTCGGCAATCCCAACGTCGGCAAATCCGTGTTGTTTCATCGCCTTACCGGCGCTTACGTGAACGTGTCGAATTACCCCGGCACCACAGTCGAGGTGTCGCGGGCGCAGGCGCGATTCGACACCACGCTGAATTTGATCGATACCCCCGGGGTGCTGACGCTGCCGGCACGCAGCGACGATGAGCGTGCGACCATGCGCGCCCTGCTGAGCGAGCCGCTGCGCGCGGTGATCCAGGTAGGCGATGCGAAGAATCTGCGCCGCACGCTGACGCTGACAGCGCTGCTTGCCGATCTAGGCGTGCCGACGGTGCTGGCGCTCAACATGCACGACGAAGCCGCGGCGCGTGGGGTGACGCTGGATATCGCCGCGCTGGCCGAGGCGCTTGGCGTGCCGGTCGTGCCGACCGTTGCCACCGGTGGTGAAGGCATCGCGCAATTGACGCACCGCGTGCCGGAAGCGGCGAAGCCGCGCCCCATGCTGCATTACGACAGCACGACCGAGGCCGCCATCTCTGCGCTGGCGGCGCGGATCGAGGCCGCTTCACCGCATCCGCGTCTGGCCGCACGCGGGCTGGCGGTACTGTTTCTCGGCCGCGACGAGGAAGTCGATGTCTGGCTGCGGCAGGCGGCCGGTGCGCACTATGCCGAACTGGTCGCCTTGCGCGACGATGCACGGGTCCGCGGCATCGTTCCGCCCGCGTTGGCGCACGAGCGCAGCGAGGCAGCCGGCATACTCAGCGCGCGCGTGGTCACGCGCACGGCCCGGCAAACGCCCTCGCTCGCGCATCGCGTCGGGCAATGGGTCATACACCGCGTCTGGGCATGGCCCATCCTCCTGGGCGTGCTCTACGCGGTCTATCAGTTCGTCGGTGTATTCGGCGCGGGCACGCTGGTCGGCCTGTTCGAGCAAGACCTCTTCGGCGGATTGCTCAATCCGGCGGTGACGGCCTTCGTTCGCACGCACGTACACGCCGGCTGGCTAGCCGATCTCGTGATTGGCGAATACGGTCTGTGGACGATGGGCATGACCTACGCGCTGGCGCTGATCCTGCCCATCGTCACCACTTTTTTCATCGCCTTCGGTCTGCTGGAGGATTCCGGCTACTTCGCGCGCCTGTCGGTGCTGACCAACCGCCTGTTCAAGCTGATCGGGCTGAACGGACGGGCGGTGCTGCCGATGGTGCTGGGGCTGGGCTGCGTGACCATGGCGACCCTCACCACGCGCATCCTGCACAGTCCGCGCGAACGCCTGATCGCAATTTTCCTGATGGCGCTGGCGATTCCCTGCTCGGCGCAACTGGGCGTGGTGCTCGGCCTGCTCGGCGGCATCTCCTTTTCCGCAACGCTGATCTGGACGCTGGTCATGGTCGGCGTGCTGATGCTGGCAGGCCTGCTGGCCGCCCGGCTGATTCCCGGACGGCGCATTCCGCTGGTCACCGAAATGCCGCCGATGCGGCTGCCGGTACTCGGCAATGTCGCCAAAAAAACGCTGGCGCGCCTGAAGTGGTATCTGCTCGAAGTGATTCCGCTGTTTCTGCTCGGCACGCTCATCATGTTCGTGCTCGACCGCATCGGTGCCCTGCCCGCCATCATCCGCGCCGGCGAACCGCTGGTCTCGGGCTGGCTGGGACTGCCGCCCGAAGCCAGCGCCGCCTTCGTGATGGGCTTTCTGCGCCGCGATTTCGGCGCCACCGGGTTGTTCGCTCTGAGCGGGCAGCTGTCGCCGATACAGGCCGTGGTCGGCATGGTCACGATTACCCTGTTCGTGCCGTGCATCGCCAGCATATTCATGATCGTCAAGGAACAGGGTCTGAAAATCGCCGCCGCCATGCTGGCGCTCATCGTTCCCTTCGCCTTCCTCGTCGGCGGCCTGCTCAACCACCTGCTGCGCGCAGTGTGGGCATGAGCCGCGACGCCGCGGCACGCGTGCCGCTCAGTTTTCTGCGGCCCGGCGACGAAGCCGTCGTCGACAGCCTGGACCAGGCCATCGAACCTGTACAGCGCGAGCAGTTGATCGCCTACGGCGTGGCGCCAGGCCGTTCCCTGCGCGTGCTGCGGCAGCAGCCGATGACGCTGGCAATGATCGACGAAGTCGAGCTTGCGCTCGAAAACAGCGTGGCCCGCTGCGTCTGGGTGAGACGCCGGCCGCCCGCACGGAGTTGATTCACGCCCTGATTTTTCACCAGCCAGCCACGGATGTCCGCGTCCCAGCCAGCCAATTCATTCACCTGGAATAGGACGCACGACATGAACCCTCATCTGAAACGCAACGCCCTGACCCTGGCCGTATTGTCCGCATTCAGCCTGCCCGCACTGGCCGATGCCGACGTCGATGCCCGCCTTAAGATGCTCGAAGACCGTCTGAACGCACTGGAATCCGAAAATCGGCAGTTGAAAGGCCAGATCGCCTCGACCGAACAGAAGGCCGAGGCCGCCAGTGTGCAGCTCGAACAGGTTGTCACCGCCGCGCCGTCCGGCAAGGCGGCGTGGGCCGAACGCACCCAGATCGGCGGCTACGGCGAGCTGCACTACAACAATCTCAACGGCGACGGCGGCGCGGCCGACAAGGACGAAATCGACTTCCATCGCTTCGTGCTGTTTGCCAATCATCAATTCAACGACCGCATCCGTTTCTTCTCCGAACTGGAGGTCGAACACGTCGTCGTCTCCAGCGATGATGAGGATGAGGGTGAAGTCGAACTCGAACAGGCTTATGTCGAATTCGACCTCAACCCGAACCATCGCGCAAAGGCCGGCCTGTTCCTGATTCCGGTCGGCATCCTGAATGAAACGCACGAACCGCCGACTTTTTATGGGGTCGAGCGCAATCCGGTGGAAACCAACATCATCCCCACCACCTGGTGGGCTGGCGGTGCAGCGCTCGCGGGCAACCTGGGCAGCGGCTTCAGTTACGACCTCGCGTTCCACGAAGGTCTGAAGACCTCCGCCGCCGACAATTTCGCGGTGCGAGACGGGCGCCAGGAAACCAGCAAAGCAGACGCCAGCGATTTCGCCGGCACCGCGCGGCTGAAATGGACCGGCCTGCCGGGCGTCGAACTCGCCGGCTCGTTCCAGTACCAGGGCGACATCGCCCAGGGCACGGTCGCCAACGCCGGCAGCGCCAACCTCATCGAGGTGCACGGCATTGTCAACCGCGGCCCGCTCGGCCTGAAAGCGCTGTACGCGCGCTGGGATCTCAATGGCAGCGCCCCGGCCGCGGTCGGCGCCGACGAGCAATATGGCTGGTACGTCGAGCCCTCCTGGCGCCTGAACGAGCAATGGGGGGTGTTCGCCCGCTACAACGAATGGGACAACCGGGCCGGAAATTCAGGCAACACGCAGAAAAAGCAGACTGATTTCGGCGTCAATTTCTGGCCGCATCCCGACGTCGTGCTGAAAGCCGATTATCAGATCCAGGACAACGAGGACGGTCGCGAGCAGGACGGTTTCAATTTGGGCGTGGGTTACCAGTTCTGATGTCCGGCGTGCGTTGCGGCCTTTGCCTCGCCCGTGCGCTCGCCGTCAGCCTTGCGCTGGCGGCGGGCGTGGCGCACGCCGATCGCGTCTACCAGCAACCCGATGCCTTCGTGCGCGACGCTTTCGCCGGCGCGCCGCCGGCCCCGTCCGTGCTCTGGTTTTCGGGCGCGGCACGCGAAACCGCGCGCGCCATTCTGGGCCACGACTACCCTGCGATGCGCCTGCGCTACTGGGGCGTGCCGGGCCGCACCGTCTGGGTGCTGGACGAAATCGGCAAGGACTTGCCGATCACCGTCGGCGCCGTCGTCGAACACGACCGCATCGAACGCATGCGCGTGCTCGTGTTCCGCGAAAGCCGTGGCTGGGAAATCGAATCCCCCGTCTTCACCCGACAATTCGACGGTGCTCGACTCAGCTCCGAATCCCAACTCGACCGCCACATCGACGGCATCAGCGGTGCCACCCTGTCCGTGCGAGCACTCGTCCGCCTCTCCCGTCTCGCGCTTGCACTGCATCGCCTGACGCCCTATTCGCCATGAGCGCCGGACACGAACTGGCGCGCTTCATCCGTCGCTGGCATGCCCGTCTGGGCGTTGTGGCGGCGCTGTTCTTCGCGGTGCTCGTCGGCACCGGCATCGCGCTCAACCACACGGACGCGCTGCGGCTTGCGCACATTCCCGTGACCTCCGCCTGGCTTGCACGCTGGCTCGGCCTGCCGGCACCGGCCGTGCTCAGCGTCGTCGAAACCGGCGTGCCGTTGATCGCCACCCGCGAAGCCTGGCTCTACGGCGCGCAGCGCCTGCCCGATGGCGGCGGCGCAATAAGGGGCGCCGTGCGTACCTCAAGCCTGCTCGCGGTCGCCACGGCCGAACGTCTCGTCGTCTATACCCCGGAGGGCGCGCGCATCGACACCCTGCGCGGCGACGCCCTGCCCGCGCTGCCGCTCGTCGCCCTGGGGCGGCACGGCGACGCACTCGTCGTGCGCACCCCGCGCGGCAGCTTCGCCAGCGACGACGCGCTGTCCTGGCGGCCGATCCGCGACGCATCCGTGCACTGGTCCCGCGCCGCGCCGCCCACCGATGCACAGCGCGCGCAGACGGCCGAACGGCTCGCCCCCGCCCTACCGCTCGAGCGCCTGGTGCTTGATCTGCACGCCGGCCGCCTCTATGGCCGCCACGGGCCCTGGCTCGTCGACGCAGCCGCCCTCGTCCTGCTGCTCCTGGCCGGCTCCGGTCTTTGGATCCAGTGGCGCAGCTGGCGCCGCCCACGCCGGGACGGGCGTCGGGACAGGCCGCATCACGCCCGACATCGATCGATATCCTGAATCGTGCGTATCGACGCAATCCGTTTCCGCAACAGGACGCGCATCCGTATAGTCACGTCAATTAGCAAATGCTAATAGACATTACCCCTCATCCAGCGAAAGGAAAACCGCAATGTCCGAAGCCATCTCCCTGCCCCGCATCAACGAGCGCGCCCCCGAATTCGAGGCACGCACCACCCATGGCGTGAAAAAACTTTCCGACTACGAAGGCAAGTGGCTGGTGCTCTTCTCCCATCCTGCAGACTTCACTCCGGTCTGCACCACCGAGTTCACAGCATTCGCGCGTTACTACCCGGAATTCCAGAAGCTCAACTGCGATCTGCTCGGCCTGTCCATCGACAGCTACTACTCGCACGTCGCCTGGGTGCGCAACATCAAGGAAAAATTCGGCATCGAGATTCCATTCCCCATCATCGAAGACCTGAAAATGGACGTCGCCCGTGCCTTCGGCATGATCCACCCTGGTGCCGGCGACACATCGGCAGTGCGTGCCACCTTCATCATCGACCCGAAAGGCGTACTGCGCGCGATGGTCTACTATCCCATGACCAACGGCCGCTCGATTCCCGAATTCCTGCGTCTGGTGGCGGCGCTCCAAACCTCGGACGCCAACAAGGTCGCCACGCCGGAAGGATGGCAGCCCGGCGAGGCGGTCATCGTTCCGCCGCCGCAGGACATTGTTGCGGCCGAGGCGCGGATGAATGAAGGCTACGAGTGCACCGACTGGTATTTCTGCAAGAAAACACTGTAAAACCAGGCGCTGTACGGCACAATCCGAACGGCACACGGCGGGGCAATCCCGCCGTGTGTGGTGTCGTGCCCAATCGCCAGGACTGGCGCCGCAGCGGTTTCAGGACGCGAAGCGAAAATTCGCGCTAGCCTTTCAGGGCCGACGGGCTGCTGGCGCGCGCAGCACCTTGATCTGGAACAGGGTATTGCGCTCGTCCTCCTCGAGTGCCGTGCGGATGTGCTGTAGCGTCGCCCGATAGCGCGGAATGATGTTGTATTTCAGCGCGTTGACCCGCTTCTGCGTCTTGCGGCTGGCGGCGAGCAGCCGCCACAGGGCATTCTCCGCCTCACCCAGGCGTGCCAGCGTCACCGTCAGGTTTCTCAATCTCAGACGCGCCTCGTCGAAACTGACGTCGGTCCACATCAGGCCCACCGGCTGTAACGGCAGGGGTTCGGCGGTCACGCTGGGATATTCCACGCCTACGCTGGAGCGCGCCACCACCCGGATCGCAACCGCAGGCAGCAGGCCGACCGTGGCCTGATGCAGCATCTGCTCGCCCATCCGCATCTGCACGATGCCAAGCCAGCGGTAGGCCTCGGCCAGCTCGCGCTCGGCCTGGCCGCGCAGCGTGCGGTACTGCGCGAGCCGCTCGTAGACCAGCCGGGTCAGCAGGTCGCGCTTCTTTTCCAGCATCTGCCGGCCCTGTTCGAGGAAGCGGGCCTGGCGACCGACCTGCAGCAGCGCGCTTTTCGTCGGCGGAACGGAGAGGCGTTTCGTCATGCGGCGTCTCCGAAGGCCGACACAAGATTCAAGTCGAAAGTCACAAAAATGACGCAACAGAATGCTTTTTCTAGAGATTCTAAACGCGTCGCCTGCCCAAGCTTCACGCCGCCCCCTTGTGATACTGCGCCAGCTCGTCCTCGCTGACGCGGATCAGCGATTCCGCCGGCAGCATCGACAGCAGTTCCCAGGCAAGGCCGAGCGTTTCGAGGATACTGCGGTCCTCGTCCTCGCCCTGGCCGATGAAGCGGCGCTCGAAGGCAACGGCGAATTCGAGCGTGCGGCGGTCGGCGTCGGAGAGTTCCTCGGCGCCGATGATGGCGGCCAGCCCCCGCACTTCCAGCGCTTTCGCATAGCTGGCGAACAGCTGGCTGGCGACATGCGGATGATCCTCGCGGGTATAGGACTTGCCGATGCCGTCCTTCATCAATCTGGAAAGCGAAGGCAGTACGGTCACCGGCGGATACACCCCCTGGTTGGCGAGCTCTCGGCCCAGTACGATCTGTCCTTCGGTGATGTAGCCGGTAAGATCGGGGATCGGGTGGGTAATGTCGTCCGACGGCATCGACAGCACGGGAATCATGGTGATCGAGCCGCGCCGGTTCTTGATGCGCCCCGCCCGCTCGTAGAGCTCGGCAAGATCCGAATACAGATAGCCCGGATAGCCCTTCCTCGCGGGCACGTCGCCGCGCAGCACGGCGACTTCACGCAGGGCCTCGGCGTAGGCGGTCATGTCGGTCATCACGACCAGCACGTGATGGTCGAGGTCGAAAGCCAGATATTCGGCAGCGGTGAGCGCCGCGCGCGGCGTCAACAGGCGTTCGATCACCGGCTCGTCGGCGAGGTTCAGGAACATCACCACCTTGTTCAGCACGCCGGAGTCTTCGAAGCTTTCCTGGAAGAAACGCGCGTCGGCGTGCGAGGCGCCGAAGGCGGCGAACACCACCACGAATTCGCTGGCCTCTTCGCCGAGAATCCTGGCCTGACGCACGATCTGCGCCGCCACGCGGTTGTGCGGCAGGCCGCCGCCGGAGAAGATCGGCAACTTCTGCCCGCGCGTCAGCGAGTTCATACCGTCGATCGCGGAAATGCCGGTCTGGATGAATTCGCGCGGATAGGCGCGCGCCGCGGGGTTGAGCGGCTCACCGTTGACGTCGCGGCGGTCAGCAGAAATGATCGGCGGGCGCCCATCGCGCGGCAGGCCGGCGCCGTTGAACACGCGGCCCATGATGTCGCGTGACAGCGGCAGACGGAACGGCTCGTCGAGGAAGCGCACCCAGGTGCGTTCGAGGTCGAGTGCGTCGGTGCCCTCGAACACCTCCACCAGCACCGCGTCGTCGCCGCTGCGGATGACCAGGCCGGAACGCACGCGCCCGGCGTGGTCGCGCAGCTGCACCCGTGAACCGGCGGCGACGCCGGGCACGCCGGCCATGACGACGAGGCCGCCCTGGACGGAGGTCGCGGTGCGGAATTCGATGTTCTTCATGAGGACGCCTCACCCTCTCCCCCAGCCCCTCCCCCCTCGCGGGGGAGGGGGATCGTGGCGTATTCATTCAGCAGCGGCTCGAACGCCGCGGGAATCGCGCCGATTTTCGTCTTCAGCGCATCGAGATCGTCCGAACCGTGCTGACTTTTCCAACGCCGCGCCTGCGCCAGCAGCGGCAGCTGGATCAGTCTTCTGGCAGGCACCCCCAGCTTCACCAGTTTCAGGCCGTGGCAATGGATATCGAGCAGGGCGGCGAGCAACGCGTATTGCTTTGCCGGCGAGGCAAAGCTGTCGACCTCATCCGAGGCCGCCTGCTGCAGCAGACCTTCCTTGATGAGCCCTGCGGCTTCGAGCGTCCAGCGCTGTTCGGAAGACAGCGCCTCGACGCCGACGAGGTTGACAATGCGCAGCAGTTCCTCCGACGCCGCTAGCAGGTCAAGTGCTCGGCCGCGCGCGCTTTCCCAATTCGGATCAATGGTTTCTGACCACCACTTCGCAGCCGACTTTACGTAGCCGGAGAAGCTTTCCAGCCAATCGACCGCCGGGTAATGGCGGGCGTCGGCGAGCTCCTTCGACAGTGCCCAGAAGGTCTGGATGATTTCCTTGGTGTGGCTGGTGACCGGCTCGGAGAAATCGCCACCGGGCGGCGATACTGCGCCGATCAAGGTCACCGAGCCGTGGCCGCCGGCAAGCGTTTCCACGCGGCCGGCGCGTTCGTAGAACGCGGCGAGCCGCGAGCCTAGGGAACCGCTGAACAAATGCCATTCCAAGCGAGTAAGTTGCCTAAATTGTGGT
>CAZOVQ010000031.1:0-13054 GCA_964583195.1 uncultured Thiobacillus sp. | reverse complement strand
TCGCCCGGTCGCAGATTCACGCGCTCACCACGCTGGGCGTGCCCGAAGTGCGCGTCGTCGGCCCCAGAACCCTGCTGCCGGCCGGCGTCGAGCACATGGGCGTCAAGGTTTTCCACGACATGGAAGCCGGATTGAAGGACTGCGACGTGGTCATCATGCTGCGCCTGCAGAACGAGCGGATGAAAGGCGCGCTGCTGCCTTCGGCGCAGGAGTATTTCAAGTTCTTTGGCCTCACACCCGAGAAACTCGCGCTCGCCAGGCCCGACGCCATCGTCATGCACCCCGGCCCGATGAACCGGGGCGTCGAGATCGATTCCGAAGTCGCCGACGGCCCGCAATCGGTGATCCTGCCGCAGGTGACCTACGGCATCGCGGTCAGGATGGCGGTGATGGCAATGCTGGCGGGAGGGGGGGCATGAGTCACCCGACGAGGGCTCGCGGGATCGGCGACCAGACGAATGCCGCGAGCCGCCGACCCCAATCTGTCCAAGTCCCTGAAAAAATTCTGGAGGCGGCCGCATGAAGATCGTGATCAAGGGTGGTCGTGTCATCGATCCGATGAACGCGCGTGACGAAACCGCCGACGTTTGCGTCGCCGCCGGCAAGATCGTCGCGGTGGGTGAAGTGCCTGCCGATTTTCATGCCAACCGTGTCCTCGACGCCAGCGGCCTCGTCGTCTGTCCGGGCCTCGTCGATCTTTCGGTGCGGCTGCGCGAACCGGGGAACGAATACCGGGCCACGCTCGAATCGGAAATGCTCGCAGCGGCGGCAGGCGGCGTCACCTCGCTCGCCTGTCCGCCCGACACCGACCCACCGCTCGACGAACCCGGCTTGGTCGAGATGCTGAAGTTCCGTGCCAGGAACCTGCCCGGGCCGCGCGTCTATCCGATAGGCGCACTGACGCAGAAACTCGACGGCCAGCTACTGACCGAGATGGCCGAACTCACCGAAGCCGGCTGCCGCGCCTTCACCCAGGCCGACGCGCCGCCGACCGACACCCAGGTGCTGTTGCGCGCGATGGAATACGCCGCCACCTTCGGCTTCAGTCTGTGGCTGCGTCCGCAGGACGTATCGCTCGCCCGGGGCGGCGTCGCACACGATGGCGCCGTGGCTTCGCGGCTGGGCCTGCCCGGCATTCCGGCGCTGGCCGAAACCGTGGCGCTGGCGACCATACTGCAGCTGGCCCGCGCCACCGGCGCGCGCGTGCACCTGATGCGCCTGTCCACGCGCGACGGTATCGCCATGATCCGCGCCGCCAAGGCGCAGGGGATCGCCGTGACCTGCGACGTGGCGAGCACGCACGTGCACCTGTCGGAAAACGATCTGCTCGGCTTCGACTCGCATTGCCACCTCGCGCCGCCGTTGCGGGCGCTGCGCGACCGGGACGCCCTCCGCGATGCACTCGCCGACGGCTCCATCGACGCGTTGTGCTCGGATCACACCCCGGTCGACGAAGACGAGAAACAGGTGCCGTTCGGCGAATCGACGCCGGGCGCATCGGGAACCGAACTCCTGCTGCCGTTAACCCTGAAATGGGCGCGCGAAATGAACGTGCCGCTCATGCAGGCAATCGACTTGATCTCCTGGAAACCCGCGCAGATACTCGGCGTGCCCGGCGGCCATCTGACGCCCGGCAGTTGCGCCGATCTTTGCGTTTTCGACGAAGCAGCTGAGTGGACGGTGACACCGCGCACGCTCAAAAGCCAGGGTAAGAACACACCGTTTCTCGGCCAGCCGATGCAGGGCCGGGTACGCTACACGCTGATCGACGGCCATCTCGATTTTGAAGCGCACGAGTACGCCTCCCCATAACTTCGCCGTGTTCGCGCCCCGCCTCACCGATTGCCCTGTCGCGCGTCTTCGCCACCGCTACGGCCAGGGCTGCGGTTCGCTTCGCGCACGCGGCGCGCGGATGCGCGGCCCGGCAGCAGCGCAAACCCATGGGTTGTCGTACTAGCGCCCCGGGAACCGGCGCGGGCCTCGCGCTGAACGTCGCCGCGGGCGCCGCCGCCGTCGCCGGTTTCGCGCCCTACGGCTATTGGCCGCTGCCAATCGCCAGCCTCGTCGTGCTGTTCGCCACCCTCGCGCGCACGGACACCGCGCGCGCGGGATTCGCGTTCGGCTTCGCCTGGGGCGTCGGCTACTTCCTCGCCGGCGTGAGCTGGGTCTATGTCAGCCTGCACGACTACGGCGGCATGCACGCGGCGCTCGCGGCGCTCGCCACCCTGCTGTTCTGCGCGTTTCTGGCGCTGTTTCCAGGCGCCGTCGGCGCCGCCGTTGCGCGTGTGCAGGGCCCGGCGCGGCGCCTCCTGCTGGCGGCCCCGCTGGCCTGGGGGCTTGGCGAATGGGTGCGCGGCTGGATCTTCACCGGCTTTCCCTGGCTGCTCGCAGGCACCTCGCAGGTGCCCGCGAGTCCGCTGACAGGCTATGCGCCGGTCTTCGGCGTATACGGCGTGAGCTATCTGCTCGCGCTCGCCGCAGCGCTCGCGGCCTGGTCGTTGCAGGGCCGGAGTACGTCGCCCCGCCGCGCAACTGCGCTGGCCGCGATCCTCGCGATCGGCCTTGTCGGGCAGGGACTGCGCAGTGTCGACTGGACCTGGCCGGCAGGTGCGCCGAGCACGGTGGCGCTGCTGCAAGGCAACGTGCCGCAGGACATGAAGTGGCGCCCCGAGGTCGCGCGCGACACACTCGCGCTGTATGCACGGCTGGCAGAGGCTGCACCGGCACGCCTCGTCGTGATGCCAGAAACTGCCCTGCCGTTGTTCGAATCCGACCTGCCGGATTTCTACCGTGAAGGGCTCGATGCCCTCGGGCGGCGCAACGGCGGCGACGTGCTGGCCGGCCTGCCGACCGGTTCGCGTGACGGGGCTTACTACAACAGCGCAGTCAGTTTCGGCAGCGCGCCGCGGCAGCGATACAGCAAGATGCACCGGGTTCCATTCGGCGAATACATACCGCAAAGAGCCCTCTGGGGCTGGGTGCTCGACGTGCTCGATATTCCGCTGTCGGACTTCGCGCAGGGTGCGGAAAACCAGCGTCCGCTCGCCATCGGCGGGCAGCGCATCGCGGTCAATATCTGCTACGAGGATGCGTTCGGCGAGGAGATCATCCGCCAGTTGCCCGAAGCGGGCGTGCTTGCGAACCTGAGCAATCTCGCCTGGTTCGGCGATTCGCTCGCGCCCTGGCAGCACGCGCAGATGTCGCAGATGCGCGCTCTGGAAACCGGGCGCATGGTACTGCGTGCGACCAATACCGGGCTCACGGCGATCATCGACGCGAAAGGCCGTCTCGTCGCCTCGCTGCCTCCTTTCGAGCGCGCCACGCTCACCGGGAGCATCCAGGGCTACGCGGGCAGCACGCCCTATGTGCGCTGGGGCAACGCGCCGGTCTTGGGGGGATGGGCCTTGCTGCTCGCGGTTCTGTCGTTCAGGCGCTTTCGCGCACGCGCGTGATGTTGCGCCCGCCGCGCTTGGCTTCCAGCAGCGCGGCGTCGGCACGGGACAATGCTTCGTTTTCCTGCCGGTCGTCGCGGCTGTATTCGGCAAGTCCGCCGCTCCACGAGAGCTTCTGCGTGACGCCCGTGATCAATTCCACGCTTTCCGGCATGTTGGCGCGCAGACGATCGGCAAGCTCCCGGGCGCGATCGAGCGGGGTATAGGGAAACAGCACACAGAATTCGTCGCCGCCCAGACGCGCGATGAAATCGCTGTTGCGCAGCGCACTTTTCAGGGCCTCGCCGAATTTGATGATGAGCTGGTCGCCGGCTTCGTGGCCGAAGGTGTCGTTCACCTGCTTGAAGTTGTCGATGTCGAGGATGAGCAGGCTGTGCGACCAGCCGTCTTTCAGGGTGGCGAACAGTTCTTTCTGCTTTTCGTCGAAGCTGCGGCGGTTGTTGACCTGGGAAAGATGGTCGAGCCGCGCCTGCGAGCTGGCTTCTTTTTGCCTGCCGAGCATCACCCGCCCGAGTTTCAACATGGTTTCGACTGGCGCGATGAATTCGGCCAGATTCACCGGATAAGCGCTCTTCAGGCGTTGCTGGCGCAGATCGTTGGTGAGTTTCAGCATGGTGCGCAGGTTGTCCGTCACGCGGTTTCGCACGGTGAGCGTCAGCGCCATGACTAGAACGGCGATGACGAGGCTGGCGATCAGCCAGCCCAGCGCATAGGGCGCGACGTGCTCGATGCCACGCGCATCGTTGCGCCATACGGCGATGGTCCAGGGCGTGCCGGCGAGCGCGATCCAGTTCGGCGCGGTGCGTGGCTTGATCGCCTGATTGCCGCGCCGCATCAGCACACTGACCGTACCGTCGCCCTGGCTTTGCTGCAACTCCGCGTAGGCGGCTGCGTCGGGCAGCGGCAGCGTGTCGAATAGCGTTTGCAGCTGCGGCAGGCTTTGCTCAACGATGACGAAACCCAGGCGCTTGCCGCTGGCGTCGGTGACCGGATGCGACAGCGAAAGGCCGAACGAGGCGGCCGCACCCGCACCGCCCTGACCGGCGCTGGCGATCAGCCGCCGCGTGTCGCCCGGCAGGAAACCCGGCAACAGCTGCCGCTGGCCGTCGGTCACGAACAGTACGGCCGCATCCTGGTTCAGGGCGTGCAGATTGTCCGCCTGTGCCTGGCAGATGGCCGGCGAGGCGGTCGCAAAGCAGGCCAGTGTCTGCGGATGCGCCGCGATCCGCGCTGCGTTTTTCTGCATGGCGTCGGCCAGAAACTCGATCTGCGCGGCCATGACCGGCTTGTCGATCTCTTCCGATACGGGTTGCGACTGCGAGCGCGTCAGATAAAGTCCGAGCGCGGCCAGCCCGGCCAGCACCACCAGGGTTGCCGTCAGGATGAGGCCTAATCGCAATATGGACGTATGGGGCATGTCGGAATATGCCGTCGGTGGGTGCTCTATTCGTTCTCCATGATGACGGCTCCGCACGGGGCAGGAATCCGCCGACTCGGCGTGGATCCAGCAAAATGCATGCCCCGATCCGAACAGGCGGTCGCGCGCGGGAGGGGCGCGCGATTATGTAAAGAAAACCGACACTATTGCTGGCCGGTGCTGCCGAAGCCTCCCGTGCCCCGGTCGCTGGCACGGAACTCGTCGACGAGCCGGAAACTCGCCTGCACCACGGGCACGATGACGAGCTGCGCCAGCCTTTCCATCGGCGCCAGTTCGAAGGCCGTCTGTCCGCGGTTCCACGCGGAAACCATGAGCTGGCCTTGATAATCCGAATCGATCAGCCCGACCAGATTGCCGAGCACGATGCCGTGTTTGTGGCCCAGCCCCGAGCGCGGCAGGATCAGCGCCGCATAGCCTGGATCGGCGAGATGGATCGCCATGCCGGTCGGAATCAGACGAGTTTCGCCCGCAGCGAGCACTATCGGCGCATCGAGACAGGCGCGCAGGTCGAGTCCGGCAGCGCCCGGCGTAGCGTAGGCCGGCAGATTGTCGCGCAGGCGGGCGTCGAGAATTTTCACATCCATCTTCATTTTCGTCGGAATTCCGTCAGTTGATGAGGGTGGCCAGATGGCGGATCAACAGCCTCGCCTGAGCCGTCTTCCCGGCGCGCGGCAGGGGGTGGCTGCCAGCATCGTCGAACAGGACGAGCTCGGCGCAGTCCGCGCCCAGCGTGTCTTGCGCGAGATTGCCGACCAGAAGCGGCAGCTTTTTCCGCTGCCGCTTGGCCTCGGCGTGTTCGGCCAGACGCTCGGTTTCAGCGGCGAATCCCACACAAAAAGGCGGACTCGGCAAAGCCGCAACCTCGGCGAGGATATCCGGGTTGGTGACCAGTTCGAGCACGAGCCCCGTGCCGGTTTTTTTCATTTTCTGTTCTGCGATCCTGTCGACGCGGTAATCCGCCACCGCCGCCACCGAGATGAACACGTCCGCCGGCAGCCCGGCGAGCACGGCCTGCCGCATTTCGGCGGCGGTTTCCACGTCGACCCGGCGCACGCCGGCGGGCGCATCGAGACAGGTCGGTCCCGACACCAGGCAGACCTCGGCCCCCGCCTCGCGCGCGGCCTGTGCCACCGCATAGCCCATCCGGCCCGAACTGCGGTTGGTCAGCCCGCGCACCGGATCGATGGGCTCGAAGGTGGGGCCTGCCGTCACCAGCACCTTCTTGCCCGAAAGCGGGCCGGGCGCGAAAAATTCCGCCACCGCCGACAGGAGGTCGGCGGGCTCCAGCATGCGCCCGTAGCCGACTTCGCCACAGGCCTGCATGCCCGCCGCCGGGCCCAGCACTCGCACGCCATCCGCCGCCAGCTGCGTGATATTGCGCCGTGTCGCCGCTGCCGCCCACATCTCGCGGTTCATCGCCGGAGCCACCGCCAGCGGGCAGGTGCGCGCGAGACACAGGGTTGCCAGCAGGTCGTCGGCGCGTCCCTGCGCCAGCCGGGCGAGGAAATCGGCCGAGGCCGGCGCCGCGAGGATGAGATCAGCGTCGCGCGTGGCGTGAATGTGCGCCATCCCGTCCGCGCCGGTCGCCTCCCAGATCGAGGTCAGCACCGGCTTGCCCGACAGGGCCTGAAAGCTGAGCGGCGTGACGAAGCGGCAGGCGGCCGCGGTCATCGCCACCTGTACCGCCGCACCGGCACCGGTCAACAGGCGGCAGAGTTCCGCCGCCTTGTAGGCCGCGATCCCGCCCGTGACGCCGAGAACGATTTTTCTGCCCGCCAGCGACATGCTCCGCATCTCCACCTGTTTTTCATAGAATGGCGACATTCTACGGGAGGGGGACACGCGTGGCGATTCGGGACTGGCCGGAAGACGCGCGGCCGCGCGAAAAACTCTTGAAGCGGGGCGCTGCCGCGCTCACCGACGCCGAGCTCGTCGCCGTGTTCCTGCGCACCGGCGTTACCGGCAAAAGCGCGGTTGAACTCGGACGAGAGCTGATCGAGCGCTTCGGCGGCCTCGGCGGCCTGTGCCGCGCCGACCGCCGCGCCGCGTGCGCCGCGCCGGGGGTTGGCGAAGCCAAATACGCGCAGCTCGCGGCAGTGATGGAGATGGCGCGCCGCACCCTGGCCGAGGCCATGCAGGCGGGCGACGCGCTTGCCTCGCCCGACGCCGTGCGCGATTACCTGCGGCTGATACTGCGCGGCAAGGAATATGAAGTGTTCTGCTGTGTCTTTCTCGATGCCCAGCATCGCGTCATCACGGTCGAAGAGCTGTTTCGCGGCACCCTCACCCAGACCAGCGTCTACCCGCGCGAAGTCGTCAAGCGCGCGCTGCACCACAATGCGGCCGCGCTGCTGTTGGCGCACAACCACCCGAGCGGCGTCGCCGAACCCAGCCAGGCCGACCACCATCTGACCCGCCATCTGGCCGAGGCGCTGGCGCTGGTTGACGTGCGCGTGCTGGACCATTTCGTCGTTGCAGGCCCGGCTGCCCTGTCGTTCCGCGAGGCCGGCCATCTTTGACGCGGCAGCGGCTTGCCTTGTCTTGCCGAGCTATGGTATAAATCGCGGTTTTCGGGTTCACCGGCTCTAGCTTGTTGGGCCGTCCGTTCAACTTTCTGGCAATTTCTGGAGCAGCAAGATGGCTCGCGTGTGTATCGTCACGGGCAAGAAGCCCATGGTCGGGAACAATGTTTCCCACGCCAACAACAAGACCAAGCGTCGTTTCCTGCCCAACCTGCAATACCGCAGGTTCTGGGTCGAGGCCGAAAACCGCTGGGTTCGTCTGCGTCTGTCCAATGCGGCGCTGCGCACCATCGACAAGAACGGTATCGAATCCGTGCTGGCTGACCTGCGCGCCCGCGGCGAAGCAGTTTAAGGAGAATCAACATGGCTAAAGGCGGACGCGAAAAGATCAAGCTGGAGTCCACCGCGGGCACCGGCCACTTCTACACCACCACCAAGAACAAGAAGACCATGCCCGAGAAAATGGAGATCAGCAAATTCGATCCCAAGGCTCGCAAGCATGTGATGTACAAGGAAACCAAGCTGAAGTGATCGGGCACTGAATCCGATCTGGCAGGCGACCTACCAGCAGCCAACAAAAAACCCGCATGATCGCGGGTTTTTTGTTGGCTGCTGCATGCGTCCGGCACCGATCCTGCCGGGCAGGATCAAGCCCGGGTAGGATCAGGCGTAGCAACGCAACCGCAGCGAGAACTGCTGCAAGGACTGGATGCCGCTGGCCTCGGCGCGGGCGCACCAGGCCTGCAATTGCCCCAGCAGTTGTTCCCGGCTGGCGGTGGAGCGGCTCCACAGGGCGGCCAGCTCCTGGCGCATGCGATAGACGGTTTGCAGACGCTCGCTCTTGTCCAGCATGCCGTCGAGGTCGGCACGCTCGGTCGCGGCCAGCTCGGCCGGTTCTTTCAGCAGCCAGCGGCGGAACCTTGCGAGGTTCAGGTTTTTCGGCAGGTTCGTGCCCGTTTTCAGCTTTTCGATTTCGGTGGCGATGTCGGTGCGCACGCTCCGCGCGAAGCGCGTCATCACGTCGTAGCGATGGGTGATGATGGCCTGTAGCGTGTCGAGGTCGCACAGGGGTTTGGCCGGGCGCCATTTCACCGTCGGCGCGACCTTGCGGATGCTCGCCAGCCCGGCGTAGGACATGAGTTTGATGTAGAGCCAGCCGATGTCGAATTCGTACCACTTGTTCGACAGTCGCGCCGAGCTGCCGTAGGCGTGGTGATTGTTGTGCAGTTCCTCGCCGCCGATGAGAATGCCCCAGGGCACGATATTGGTGGAAGCGTCCTCGCAGGCGAAGTTGCGGTAGCCCCAATAATGGCCGATGCCATTGATGATGCCGGCGGCGGTGAGCGGGATCCAGATCATCTGCACCGCCCAGATCGTCAGCCCGATGGGACCGAACAGCAGCACATCCGCGACCAGCATGATCGATACGCCCAGCGCCGAATGACGGGTATAGAGCGTGCGCTCGATCCGGTCGTCGGGCGTGCCGTGGCCGTACTTGTCGAGCGTTTCCTGAACCTTGGCTTCGGCGCGGTAAAGCTCGGAGCCTTGCCAGAACACCTTGCCGATGCCGCGCGTCTGCGGGCTGTGCGGGTCGTCGGGTGTTTCGCACCTGGCGTGGTGTTTGCGATGAATGGCAACCCATTCGCGCGTGACCATGCCGGTGGTGAGCCACAGCCAGAAACGGAAGAAGTGGCTGACGACGGGGTGCAGATCGACGGCGCGATGCGCCTGCGAACGATGCAGAAAAATGGTGACGGCGGCGATGGTGATGTGGGTCAGCGCGAGCGCGACCAGCACGTATCCCCACCAGGGCAGATCGATCAGACCGAGTTGCATATCAGGCCTTCCTTGAAAAACAGGACAAAACAATCCACAAAGATACACGAAAAACCATAAAAACCAACGGGTTTCATGCCGTCTCCCCGCTGCGCTCACCGAGCAGATGCACCACGCGCTGCGGAAACGGAATTTCGATTCCGGCCGCCTTGAATTTTCGCCAGATCGACCAGTTGATGTCCGAGCGCAGGTTGTTCTGGCCTTCGTTCGCATCGCGGATCCAGACTGCGAGTTCGAGGTTGACGCCGCTGTCGGCGAATTCCCGGAGAAATACCCTGGGCGGGCTTTCGGCCTCGTCGTGAATCACGCGCGGATGCTCGTGCGCCGCGTCGAGCAGCAGCCGCTCCGCCTGTTCGAGGTCGGTGGCGTAGGCGACCTGAACCGGGATCGCGACCCGTACATTGGGTTTGGACAGGGAGTGGTTGACCACGGTCTGGCCGATCAGCATTTCGTTCGGGACGATGCTTTCGGTGCCGTCGAGCGCCCGCAGCAGGGTGTAACGGGTGTTGATCTGGCTGACCTCTCCGTATTTTCCATCCACCGTGATCAGGTCGCCGATGCGCACCGAACGGTCGAGCAGGATGATGAAACCGGAAATGTAGTTGCTCGCCACCTTTTGCAGACCGAAGCCGATGCCCACGCCGAGCGCCCCGCCGAATACCGACAGCACGGTGAGATCGATGCCCACTGCCGGCAAGGCCACCAGCACCGCCAGAATCAGGAAAACCGTGCGCGCCGCTTTGGCCAGCGCCATGCGCAGCGACAGGTTCATCTGCGTGAACCCCATCAACCGGTTCTCGGTCAGGCGGGACAGCGCGAGCGCGGCGACGAGTGCCACGACGATGACCCCCGCCGCCTGGAACAACAGCCACAACGAGAAACGATGGCTGCCGGATTCGAACGAGAGCGCTTCCATCGCTGCGTGGATGCGCGGCGCAAGCCCCGTGACGTGCAGAGCGAATGCGCCCCAGATGAGCCAGGCGGCACTGCGCTCCCAGACCTTCAGCAACTCGCGCGTCCCGAACACGTAACGCAACGCATGAATCGCCAGCCGCACGCCGACCAGCGAGAGCAGCAGCGGTACCGCCACGTTCAGCAGATGCGTGCTGCCCAGCCACAATGACAGGACGCTGCGCCCGAGCATCACGGCCAGCAGCATCAGTGCCGGAAAGCCGATCCTCCGCAGCCCCTCCCGGCCGGGAGCCCAGAAGGTATCCGCCGCCTCTAGCCGTGGCCGCAGCTGGCGCATGGCTCCCCAGGCCAGCAGCGCCGCAAGCGCCAGCACCGCAAGCTGCCACAGGAGGTCGACATCGCGGCTGTCGTCGATCAGCCGCGTGACGAGGTTGTCGAGGGGAATGGCCCGGGGCACGCGGGGGGTCAGAAGCTGTAGGCGATTTGCGCCGAGAGGATGTCGACCGAGGCGTCGTATTCACCGGTCAGGGTAACGCCATTCTCGGTTTTATTGATGTCCGCGTCCTTGACGAAGAGGTGCGCATAGCCGACGTCGACCAGCATTCTGGGCGACAGGCGATACTGGGCGCCGATGGCGATCCAGGTGCGATCCTCGTCCGGGATGCGCGCGGTACGGAAGGCGTCGTCCACCGGCGTCTCGTCGAAGGCAACGCCGCCGCGCAGGGTCAGCCTCTCGTTCATGTGGTAATTCGCGCCGGCGGAGTAACGATAGCTGTCGTCCCAGTTTTCGGGGGTGACGCCAAGCGTTGTGCCGCTCGCACGCACGATGCGCAATTCGTCGAAATCGCTCCAGCCGGTCCAGGTGACGTCGGCCAGCAGGTCCCAGCGGTCGTTCAGCTTGTGGAACAACGAAAGGGACGCCGAATCGGGCAGCGTGGTCTTGGCTGTCACCGGGCCGTTCAGACCCGGAATGACGCTGAAGGCGACCGCGCCTTCCAGGGTCAGATCGACTTCGGATCGATAGGCCACGCCGATCCGGGTGGTGTCGCCGAGGTGCCAGATGGCGCCGAGATTGAAGCCCCAGCCATAGTCGTCGCCTTCAACCTTGGCTACGCCCGCCGCACCTGCAAAATTAGTCAGCGTGGCGTCGGCATACTGGATGTTCAGACCCGCGCCGAGGGAAAGCGCGGAATTGACCCGCCAGGCGATCGAGGGATTGACGTTGATGGTGATGAGCTTTGACTTGATGGCCTGTGTCCGCCCCGCCCAGGTGCTGTCGTATTCGGTCTTCAGACCGAAAGGCGAGTTGAGGCCGATGCCCAGATGCACGTCGGGGGTGAGGCTGAAAGCGAAATAACCATTGGGCACGAAGGCCAGATCGCCGGCGTCGCCGCCGTCCCCTCCCCCAATGTTGGACGAACCCGAAAAATCCGCATTCGGCGCGATCAAATGCCCCGCCACCACCACTTGCCGCTCGGGCAGCAGGGTCATGCCGGCGGGGTTGAAGAAGATGGTGCTGGCATCGGTGGCGGCGGCGGCCTGGCCGGCGAAGGCGTTGCCGAGTCCGCTGGCGTTCTGTTCGACGAGCGCGAAGCCCGAGGCTTGCGCACCCGAGGCAAACCCTGCAAGCGCAAGCTGGGTGGCCAGGCGGCCGAGACGGTATGACATGACAGTTTCTCCCTTACGTATGGATCTGTTGGAATCAGGTGCGCGCGAAATCAGCGTACATGGCCTCGACCGCCGCGCGGTACCGGTCGAGAACCTGCATGCGTTTGACCTTGAGGGTCGGGGTCAGCAGGCCGTTGTCTACGGTCCAGGGCAGGAGCTCGGGATGCAGGCGACGAATCTGAGCATACCCCGGAAAATGCCGCAGGTGTTCGCCCACGCGGCGGGTCAGTGCCTTGACGACCCGGGGATCACGGATCGTTGCGGGATGCGCGGGATCGAGATCGAGACTGGCGGCAAATGCTTGCCAGTGTTCTTCGTTCAGCACCGTGAGCGCGGCCAGATACGGCTTGCCCTCGCCGACCACCATCACCTGTTCGAACAGCGGGTCGAGCAGGATGGCGGATTCCATGTCGGTCGGCGGCACCTTTTCGCCGTTGTTCAGCACGATGATGTCCTTGATGCGCCCGACGATCGAATAATGACCACGCGCATCCACGCGGGCCTTGTCGCCGGTGTGCAGCCAGCCCTCTGCATCGATCATCGCGCGTGTCGCCTCCTCGTTCTTCCAGTAGCCGCGCATCACGCACTTGCTGCGGGTGAGCAGTTCGTCGTTCTCGCCGATTTTCACCTCGACGCCGGGCAGCGGCTGGCCGATGCTCGCCGGCACATTGGAATCCGGGCGGTTCACGCAGACAACCGGACTGGTCTCGGTCAGTCCGTAGCCCTGGATGACGGGCACGCCCAGACCGATGAACACGCGGGCAATTTCGGGCGACAGCGCTGCGCCGCCGGAGATTGCGAGCCGGAGCCGACCGCCGAGCTTTTCGGTGACATTGCCGGCTACCAGTTTTTTCAGCAGCGGCCACAGCAGCAATTCAGGGTGCCAGGCCGCCACGCCTTGCGCCCGCTCGAAGCGGCGCCAGCCGACCCGCACCGCCAGGCCGAAAAGTTTTCGTGCAATGGGTTTCTTTTTCGCCAGGCCATCCTGAATGCGGCCGTACACCCGTTCGTAGATGCGCGGCACCGAAACCAGCACCGTAGGCCGGATCGTTTGCAGATCCTGCGCAAGCTGGGCGATGGAACGCGCGTAGGCCACCTCGCCGCCAAGCATCATGGGCAAGTAATAGCCGCCCGTGCGTTCCAGCGTGTGCGACAGCGGAAGAAAGGAGAGAAAACGTTCGTGCGGCCCGAAGGTGGCGCATTGCGAAGCGTAGTAGGCGTTCCAC